>NZ_JBHWGV010000040.1:9637-31470 GCF_042732955.1 Kitasatospora sp. NPDC059747
CGCGCGCGCCCGGCGGCGGGGCGCCCGCCCTGGCGCGTCTCCCCCCGCCCACCCCCCCCGCCCGCGCCGGGCCCCCCCGCCCCGCCCGGCCCCCCCGCCCCCCCCCTCGACCTCGGGGAGGTCGTTCAGGTGCTCCAGGCCCGCCACCTCGGTGATCGGCACGTCCCTCGGAACGATGACCACCCGGACCTCCTGCGTGAGGAGCCGTTCCGCGACCTTCGGATCCCGCAGCATGCGCGCGACCTGCTCGTACGCCGCGTGCCGCGCCGCGACGGGCTGGTGGGTGCGGGGGTCGACGTCCACGATCAGCCGGGCCGCCGCCTCGGCGAAGTCCTCCGGCTCCAGGCTCTCGCGAAGGCCCCTGACGTACTGTGCGTCGCGCGCGAGCTCACGCCGGGCCTCCGGCGCGAGGAGCTCCAGCTCGTGGACGGACCGCACGGGCGCCGGCGCGCCGCCCGGGACGGCGGGGCCCGGCTCCGGCGCCCCCTCCGGCGCCGGGTTGTCGATGTCCATCGCGGCATCGGTGTGCATCGCGGTACTGGTGTGCATCGCGGTACCGGTGTCCGTCGCGTGATCGATGTCCATCGCGGTGTCACCGTCCCCGGGCCCGTCCACCCTGATCACCTTCTTGGGGTTTCCCTTGAAGGGCAGCACGGGCTCCCCGGTGCCGAAGTCCAGCTTCGCCTTCCGGATCGACGCGAGGATCTTCGGGAGCACGTCACCCGTCGGACCGGTCCGGTCCTCACCGTGCTCGATCGTCAGGTACAGGTCGTCCAGGTTCACGCCCTTCTCCCGGGCGTAGGTGGTGACCCGTTCGAGGTTCGCGGGCTTCAACATCCAGTCGAAGACCTCCTTCCGCACCTCCTCGACGGCAGCCCGCAGTTCCCCGGGAGCACCGGCGGGCTGCCCCGCGGCGCCGCCGGGCCGGTTCTCCGCCCGGAGGTGCCCGAAGGCCCGGTAGAAACCGCCGTACTCGCGCAGCGCCGGCTCCGTCGGCATCCTCCAGGGCCCGGCGGCGTCCTCCGCGCGCGGTGCCGTGCGCCCCGGCTCGGGGTTGAACCGCAGGTCGGCGAGGCGGCGCCCGAGGCGGATGGCGGCCGTCGACAGGGCCAGCGCCTGGGCGGTCGGAAGTCTGTGCTCGTCCTGGATGCCCGCCTTGATGCCGGCGAACGGCCCTCGCGGGTCCAGCGGGGCCGACGTCGAGTGGCTCAGCACGTTCTTGGTCAGCCCGCCCGGCCCGAACTCGGGCCTGCCCAGGCCGTCCCTCGGGATCAGGTGCGGCGGCATCGCGCTGCCGTCCGGGCCCGGTTGTCCGGCCAGCAGCCAGTCGCGGCCGACCCGCGTCCTGACCATCTCCTTCTGCCACGCCTCGGTCGTCTTGTAGCTCGCGGGGTCCACCGGGACCATCGCGTTCCGGTCCCCGGCCGGCTCCCGGTGCGACCGGTTGAGCCGGTCCTCGCTCCGGAACCGGTCGGCGAGGTTCTTCCCGTAGTCCTCCCGGTAGGGCCCGAGTCCGATGGTGTGCCGGGCCGACCTGGCGGAGGAGTTCGGATCGCCGTCGCCCAGGCGGAAGTCCTTGCTGTTCAGACGCGCGGACGGGGTCGCGAGGCCGACGTGCGACTGCCCCAGCGCCATCTTCGGCCCCGCGCCCTTGCCCTTGTACGCGGCCAGCTTCTCCAGGTGGTCCACGACGAGCCGGGACAGGTCGGTGACCGTGGCACCGCCCCGGAAGTCGGTACGGAAGGCCTCACCGCGGTTCGGGAGACGGTTGTTGGACGCGTCGGCACGTACCCTCTCGACGATCTCGTCCCGCCCCTGGCCCAGGGGCGTGGAGGTCTTCGTGGACCGCGTGCTGTTCGGCACGGCCACGGTCTCCGGCTTGCCCTCCAGCTCGTTCCGGTAGTACCGGTCGAGCTCCCAGGCGTTGATCCGGTTGAGCCCGCGCCCGAGTTCCTCGAACTCCGCCCGGCCCGGGCCCCACTTCAGGGCCTGGGTGCCGGTCCCGTCGGCCAGCAGCACCGCCGGCCCGTCGACCATCAGGTTGGGCTCCGGCGCGTAGGGCAGCAGCGGGGCGTACGAGGCCTGCCAGTCGCGCTCCAGCATGTCCGTCTCGACGGCGAGCCTCACCTGCTCCAGGATCTCCGCCCGGCCTCGGGCGTCCAGCCACTGCGCCGGGAGTTGCTTCCCGCTCCTGGTGAACCTCCCTTCCACATCGGCGACGAGCCGGTCCAGGTCCGCCTGTTCGGTGGGCATCCGGTACCCGCCGACGAAGGCCAGCGGGCGGCTGGGGTCGAGGGCGTCGTCGTCGAGGTCGAACCGGTGGTCCGTCTGCTCGCCCGTGCCCGTGGGCGAGTGGTCGGGGTGCGGCTGCGGCCGGTGCAGCGTGTCCTCGACGAAGTTGAAGACGTGCTTGCCCGACGGCACCTTGCGGGAGCCCATGTCGTAGTCCTGCACCGCGAGGTACGGATGCAGGTCGCTGTCCATCATGGCCTTGATCAGCTGGTGGGTCGGCGCGCTGTCGAGGAGCGCGTTGCGCATCTCGCCGTAGGGGAAGACCTCCTCCCCCTTGACCTTGAGCCACGAGAACGTCGACTTCACGACGGCCACCGGCACGCCCATGGTCGCCGCGATGTTCCTGGCCTCCCGGGCGGCGGCGGCGAGGGCCGCCTCCTCGCCCTTCGGGGCGTTCAGGCCGATGACGAAGGCCACCCGGCGGTCCATGCCGTGCGAGCCTTCCATGATCCGCTCGATCACGGTCCTGATCTCGCCGGCGCTCTTGTAGCTCGTCATGGCGCTGACCACGAAGCCCAGCGGTCGAAGAGGGGGGAGGGCATCGGGTTCACCGGGCTTGAGGAACGCCAGGTAGTCCGCCTCGGACAGCTTCGGCACGGCCCCGACGTTCCTCGTGACGTTCTCGAAGGCGGAGTTGCCCGGTCGATCGTCCGTGCCGAGACCACCGATGAGGTCGCTGACTCCGCTCGTGAGTCGCGGCGCCACGAAGGTCGTCGGCCCGTCGCCCTGGCCCGGAGCGGCGACCTGGTGCGGCTGCCCGCCCTGCTCGGTCGGGGAGGACGGCGCCAGGTGCGGGCCGGTGCCGTCGTTCGGGTGCACCGGATCCTTGCCGTAGAGGCGCTTCAGCAGAGCGGACACCTCCGGCGGCTCGTTCCGCCGCACCCGGTCGGGCCCGCCGTCGGTGCCGAGGTAGCCCTCGGTGACGCGGGCGAAGTACTCGTGCTCGCCCCGGGATACGTCGTCGCCCGTCCGCTGCCCCGCACCGGCCCCCTGCTCCCCGCCCTCCGTCCGGGTCCGGTAGGCCTCCCTGATGATCGCCCGGTCCCGGGTCGGCAGCACGTCGAGGACCGCGTGGGCGACGTCGTGGGTCGTCGTCGGGTGCCCGCCGGGCACGGCGCCCACCCGGTGGCCCGCCTCCAGCAGCTTCACGGCGACGTGACGGTTGCGCAGCATCCGGGCGACCTGCTCGACGGCCTCCCGGTGCGCGGGCCCGGACCCGCCGGTCCGGGGGCCGGAGTCGACCATCAGGTGTGCGGCGGTCTCCGCGAACTCCCGGGTGTCGCCGAGCTTCTTCAGGCTCTCGATCACGGCCGCGTCGCGCGCCAGCTCCCGGCGCCGCTCGTCCGGCAGGTTGCGCAACGCCTCCGCCCGTTCGGCGGCGGTGAGTTCGTGCAGCCGTGCGGGATCGGGCAGCAGCGGGTGCTCGGCGGCGGTCGGACCGTCGCCGTCGGAGGACGTGCGCAGGAGGTCGCCGAAGGTGCGCCGGTCGGGCGAGGACTCGTCGAACACCCGTGCGCGCTCGGCGGATTCGGCGCTGCGGAACACGGGCCCGGTGCCGTTCCCGCCCGTCCGCGCCTGGGCGTCCGCGAACCGGGGCGAGCGGGCGAGGTCGTCGACGACGTGCTGGACGTACTGCGGGTCGACGGCGCGCCGGTCGCCGTAGCCGAGGAACTCGACGGTCTGGGCGGCGGGTTCCCACTCCCCGTCGGCCTCCCGCCGGCGGAGGAGGTCGGCCATCCGCTCCGGCGGGATCTCCCGGCCGTCCAGCACGGGCCGGCCGTTCTCGCCGACGTGCACGACGACGGGGAACCGGGTGCCGTCCTCCGCCGCACGACCGAGGACGCTCCCGAGGTCCGCCGGGAAGCGCGGCGCACTGGCGCCCGTGTCGTGGAGGAGCCAGCCGCCCCCGTCGGGGAGGTGGCGACCGGCCGCGGTGGCGGCGTGGGGCGGCGTGGCGTCCGGGGCCGCCTCGACGACCGGCAGGACGGGGACGTCGACGTTCCTCGGCGCCTCGGGCGCCACGGACCTCGGTGCCTCGGGCGCCACGGACCCCGACGTCGCGACCCGCGTCGGCGGGGCGACCTGCCCCGGCTCCCCGCCCGCCGTCGCGGCGTGCACCGGTGCCTCAGGCTCGCTCGACGGCGGTGCGGACGGCGAACTGCCGCCCTCCGACGAGGTCTTGACCGCCCCCTGCTGCCCGCCGGTCTCGTGTTCGGACGGCTGCTGGTGCTCCGCGCCGCCCTGGACCTTCACCGAGTCGGGCACCGGCGCGGTCGGAGCCTTCTCCGACGACGACCGGGACGACGAGGAGGACGAGGTCGACGAGGACGACGACGCCTTGCCCCCGACCGTCGACGTGCTCCCCGCCTTCGGGACCTCCGGGTGCGCGGCCCCGCCCACGTGCTCGGGCCCGCCCGTCAGCGGCTTCGGCCGCGGCACCGGGAACGGGGCGGACCGGCCGGTCAGGTTCGCCACCGCCGAGAGGATGGTGAGCGGGTGGTTCCACGGCAGGTACTGGACCCCCGGGCCCGTGTCGTTCGGGTCGGCCAGCTTCTTGCTCACCCACTTCCCGTAGTGCTCCGCGAGCGGGGCGACGCCCTTGTGGCCCATGTGGCCGACGAAGCCCATGGCCATGCCGGAGACGAAGGTCTCCCACGTGACGGAGAAAGAGTGGTCGGGCCCGAAGGTGAGGTTGTAGAAGCCCTCGGTGAGGCCGTTCTGCACGCCGGCGCCGAGGTAGCCGCCCACGGCGACGCCCATCCTGAACAGCCTGGTGTTGCCGCCCACCTTGTCGAGCAGGCCGGGCACCTGCTCGACCAGGTGATCGACCCCCTCCGAGCTCAGCCCGCGCGACCCCAGCGCGTCCCGCATCGCGGTGCGCAGCGCCTCGTGCTCGGCCGCGCCGCGCCCGCCGCTCACCGCCATCGCGTGGGCGAAGTCCTTGCCGAGCTGGGTGGCCTCCTCCTTGCCGAGGACGCTGCCGAAGTGCTGCTCGAAGACCTGCGCGACGTCCTTCTCGAACCGGGCCACCGCGTCCTTGCCGAGCTCGCGCAGGCCACCCGCGAAGGCGTTGCCGATCTCGTGGGAGTAGCGGCCGATGGTCTGCGCCAGGTCGTTGCCGAAGGCCTCGGCGGACTCCCTGGCGAGCCACTTCTCGCCGTCCCGGGCGGCCGCTCCCGCCGCGGCGTGGGCGGCCTCGTTGGCGACGGCGTGGGCGGCCTCGTTGGCGAGGGCGTGCTCGGCGCTCCGCGCCGCGTCCCGCGCGGCCGCGTCCGCCGCGCTGTGCCCGGCCTCGTTGGCCAGGGTCTTCCCGGCGCCCTTCGCGAGGTCCTTCGCCGCCGTCTCCCCGATCGTCCGGGCCGCGTCCTTGGACAGGACGCCGGCCAGGCCGTCCTTGGCGAGCCCGTTGGAGACCCTGGCGAGGTCGCCGCCGAGGACGCGGCCGGCCTCCTTGCCCAGGCTCTTGCCGATCACGCCCCGGAAGAGCTTGGTCAGCCCGCCGCCGAGCAGGGCCAGCGGGCCGCCCACGATGCCGTTGAGGGCGCCGAACTCGACCGCCTGGAGCGTGGACTTGGAGTCCCACTCGGTCTTGTCGCCGCGCCCGATCTGGATGAGCTGGATGATCGTGTCCATCACCAGACCGCCCGTGATGCTCACGACGGTGTGCATCACGATCCGGTCGATCAGCCAGGCGAGGATCTTGCGGATCACGCCCTCGGCCACCGCCCGGGCGGCCACGATCGTGCCGAGGGACGCCCCGCCGGTGAACGGGCTCGCGGCGATCGCCCAGGCGATCTCCAGGGCCAGCTGGATGAGCTGGGCGATCGTCATCCACTTGGCGTACTCGACCTGGTTGGCGGTGTCGTGCGCGACCTGGCCGAGCTGGGTGCACTGCTTGCCGGCCAGGTCGAGGGCGTTGTCCTTGCCGCCCGCGCCGACCAGCGCGCCCGCCGCCGCGGCGAGTTCCGTACCGGCCTGGCCCGCGATGTTGTCCGTGCAGTACGCGGCGGCCTGCCGGACGTAGTCCTCCAGCTGCGGCATGTTCTTGCCCACCAGCAGGTAGTAGTCCCCGGCCTTGCGCAGGTCGTCCTCCTTGGCCTCCGGCCACGCCATGCCGGTCAGACCGTGGAAGAGGTTCGCGAGCCCGACCGGGATCTCGATCGACATGGCGGGGGACTCCTGAGGGGTACGAAGTGCGTCGGCCGGGTCGCCGGAGGCGCCGCGGGGCGTCCGGGAGGCCTTACTTGACGGTCGTGGACAGGTCGTCGTCCGTCTTGGTGAAGAGCTTGGCGGCGTGCCCGCCGTTCTCACTGAGCTTCTGGACGACCTGGCCGACCTGGTCCATCAGCTCGATGAGGTTCTTGGTCGGCCCGTCGACCGTCTCGTGGTAGCTCTTGCCGATCTCGTCGTGGCCGGCCGAGTTCTTGTTGTACTTGTCGATCTGCCCGATCCGGCGGTTCATCTGGTCGAGCAGGGTCGTCATCGACCCCAACTGGGCGAACGAGCCGCCCAGTTCGGCCGTGGCCTTGAACTCACCCACGGAACTCCTCCTGCCGCTCGCGCCGGGCGCCGGCGCCGGGGCCCGGGCGCATCGCCTGGAGCGGGGCCAGCAGTTCGTCGAGTTCGGTGCCGCCGGTCATCGAGGTGCGCAGCATCTCGCCGAGCCCTTCGAAGGTGCCCAGGGACTCCGTCACCTTGGCGCCCATGTCCGCCCGGGCCCGGTTGAGCACGTCGGTCAGGGCCGCGCTCAACTGGGCCGGGGCCATGGAGCGGTAGGCGGTGGTGTGGAAGGTCAGCGACACCACCTCGCCCTGCGCGCCGAGGACGGCCGTGATCATCCGGTCCTTGGAGGTGACGGAGACCGTTTCGGCCTGGAGCTTGCGGGTGGCCTCCTCGATCTTGGCCTGCTGCACGCGCAGGGTCTCCATGGCCTCTTCGATCTGCTGCGCGAACGGGGAGACGGCCATCGGGCTCCTCTCGGACAAGGACGCGCACCGGGCCCACGGGGGAGGGAGCCCGGCGCGCGCCGGCTTTCGGGGTTGTCATTCCGGACAACGGGACGGGCGGCGGCCCGCGTTCAACCCGGGTGCCGTCAGCGGCCGATGACGCCGCTGACGGCGCCCGCGTCGGTGCCCCACACCTCTTCGTCCTCGGCCAGCCAGGTGGTGCGCTGCCGCTCCTTGTTCTCCTGGGCGCCGGCCCCCGCCCCCATGCCGCCGGGCGGCATCATGGGCGGCATGCCGCCGCCGGTGGTGGCGGTGTTGCGGCCCTGGAGCTGCGCCTCCTCCTGGGCCGGGTTCGGGCCCTTCGGGCCGGGCTTCTCGGCCAGGGCCTGCTCGGCGGCGGCCTTCTTGGCGGCCGCCAGGGTCGCGGCGTCCTCGGGCGAGTTGACGAGGCCGCCGTCGGTCAGCGCCTTGCCCCCGTAGAACCCGCCGGTGACGGACAGCGGCTCCCCGGACCCGGTCTCCGGCCTGGGGGCGCCCACCTCCAGGCCCGGCAGGCGGAGGCCGCCCGACGAACCCGGCGAGCCCGGCGAACCGTCGCCGAGGTCGAAGGAGCCGGGGTCGGTCCACCGGTTCCCGCCGCGCAGCGACCCGAGGTCGAACCCGCCGCTGCCGCCGGTGGTCGGGTCGAGGGTGGTCAGCTCGTTGAGGGCGTGCTCCTCGTCGGCGAAGAGCTGGTCGTTGGTGGTGACGGGCTTGCCGTTGGCGTCGAGGAGCCGGCCGTCCTTGTCGATCGTGCCCTTCTTGCCGGCGTAGACCGGATTGCCCCGGGCGTCCCGCAGCGGCTTGCCGTCCGGGCCGATCACCATGCCGTTCCCGTCCACCTTCGAGCCCGGCGGCACCGTGAAGTACCCGCCCCCGGGGACGACCGGCGCCGGCTTGCCCAGCGTGGTGCCCGGCGGAACGACCAGGGGCCGGCCGTCCGGTCCGAGCACCGGCTTGTGGTCGGGCCCGATCACCCGGCCCTGGCCGTCGATGGTCGAGCCGGGCGGGACGGTCAGCGGCTGGCCGTCCTTGCCGACCAGCTTGTTCCCGTCCTTGTCGAGCAGCGGGACGCGCATGCCGCCGGTGCCGCCGGGGTCGAGGGTCAGCGGCCCGCCGTCCTTCGGCGGGGGCGGTCCGCCGCCGTTGATGCCGTGCGAACCTCCGCCCTTGCCGCCCTTGCCGCCGAGGCCGAGGTCGCCCTTGCCGCCGCTGCCGCCGAGGCCGAGGTCACCGTTGCCACCACCACCGCCGCCGCCGAGGCCGAGGTCGCCGCCACCGCCCTTGCCCCCGTCCTTGCCCCCGCCGTCACCGCCCGGACCGGGGGGAGCCGGCGGCGCGATGGCCGTCCCGGTCGGGGTCTCGACCCTGAACCTGGTGTTCAGCTTCGTGCTGACGGCGGTGAACTGCAGCCCGAGGTTCCCCATCGCGGTGCTGGCGTCGGCGTCGAGGTACTTGACGACGTTGTCCCGCCAGACCTTCTTCGCCAGGGCCTCCACGGCGTTGCGGAACTCGTCCGACTTGACGTCCATCCCGTTCGAGATGACCGTCTTCTTGGTGGTGTCCGCGTGTGCGGGCAGGATCAGCTGGTTGAGCGCGTACCGCAGGCAGGGCACCGGGGACGCCTGGGTGTTGAAGGCCTGGTAGGCCCCCCGGTCCGTCAGCCAGGCCTGCCGGGCGTCCAGGAGCGCCTTGTACGCGGCCTTCAGGCCGTCGGCGGCGGTCCCCAGCGCGTCGGACGGGTTCCCCTGCAGCGTGATCTCCAGCTGGAGGACGCTCACGGCCTGCTCGAAACTCGTCAGGTAGGACTTCAGCTCGCCGGCGGCGGAGCCCTGGAAGTCGCTCCCCTCGACGTCCAGGGTGTCGGCCACCTTGTGCACGTCGCTCTTGACCTCGGCCAGCAGGGCCGAGAGGTGGTCGATCAGGTACCTGCCCGACTTCAGGCTGGGCACGCTGGTGGCGCTGTTGTCGCCACCGGCGTACAGCCCCCACATCACGTCGGTCCACGCGCTCGTGAAGTGGGCCCACTTGTTGGCCCCGGAGTTCCAGCCGGGGTTGTCGCCGTTGCCGTTCCAGTTGCCGTTGAAGCCGACGTACCAGCTCGGCGTGTTGTCGTTCTTCGACTTCTTCAGCGGGTGGAGGACGGCCACGACGTCCATGTTGCTCGTGCTGATGGCCGTCGTCGAGCAGTAGGCGCCGCTCATCAGCCAGTCCCCGGACACCGCCGGGTTGGCCACGTCGTCCCGGGACGGGTAGTCGGTGATCCCGAAGGCCTTCAGGGCCGTCTCCCACGGGTAGTTCGGGCTGCTGTCGCCGCCCCCGCCGGTTCCGGTTGCGCCCAATCGACTCACGCTCCTGCGATGCTGCGTACGGAAGGGGCCGGGGTTCGGAGGGGATCCGTCCCGACCCGGGTATGTGCCGCCGCCGGCCCGGCGCCGGCGGCGGCGTCACTACGGTGCCGGCGGGGCCCCCGAGGGTCCCGGCGGCGGGGGCGTGGACGGGCTGCTGAGGATCTCGAACATCTCCGCCGCGGTCAGCGCGTGGTCCTCACCCTCCTTGAACTTCATCTTGGCGATCGCCAGCCCCAGCGTGATGTCGTCCAGGGACTTCACCAGCACGTCCAGTTCGGCCTTCACACCGCCCGCGAAGGTCTTGAACCTGCTCTGCATCTCGGTCGACGGGCCGAGCCCGAGCGCACCCAGCAGCTTGGTGTAGGTGTCCGGGTAGTGCTTGTCCCCCGGGGTGTCGGCGCCGCCGGCGAACGCCTCCACCTGCAGGACGAGGTTCTTGTGACCGTCCGTCGGTGCCGGCATCCCGGGCGGCGTGGCGTCTCCGGTGAGCCACTGCCGCCAGAGGTCCACCTTCGCCGTGAGGTCGGCGATCGTCTGGTCGTTGAGCCGGAGCTCCTTGGCCATGCCCGTGCTCCGCTCAGAAGCCCGCGGCGGCGGCCCGGTCGGCGTACTTCATGGCCTGGTTCATCTCGTCGAGGGCCCGGGCGCCGTCGCGCATGTCGTCGTGCATGGCGCTGGAGCTGCTCCTCGCGATGTTCAGGAACTCGCTGAACGCCTGCTTGTACTGGCCGGCGTTCGCCTCCATGCCCTGGAGCCGGCCGATCAGTTCCTCCAGGCCGCTCTGCATGGTGTGGGCCGCGCTGAGCAGGTCCTGGAAGGCCGCGTCGATCGACTCGTGCCTGAGCATGATGTCGGTGGGGCCGCTCATGGCGTCTCCTCCTCGTGTTCGTGGGTTGCGTAAGGGTGATGACGGAGCGTCAGCTCTTGCCGCCGAGGGCGTGGAAGACGCCGTCCGAGGCGCCCCAGTTGCCGCCCTGGACGTGGGCGTCCTCTTCGGCCTTGGTGAGGATCGAGCGGGCGCTGCCCAGGTCCTGGGTGAGCTTGTCGAAGGCCTGCATGACCCGCTTGTAGTTCACGACCCAGTCGCCGACCTTGTCCTGGAAGGTCTTGCTGGCCACGGAGACGTAGTTGGCGGCGATCTCCATGTTGATCCGCTCGACCGTCTGGCCGGAGCTGATCATCTGCGAGATCTGGCCTTCGAGGCTCTGCAGCGCGTTCTGGATCGCCTGCTGCTCCACATTGAGCAGGCCGCCGGGTGCGGGGGTGGTCATCGGAGCTCCTTTCGTTCGTCGGTCTACCTCGTCAACGGAGGCTGTTCGCGGGCGGGTTCAGCCGCAGGTGGGCGAACTCCCCCGGCCCGCCGGCGCGCTCGTCGCGGCGTCGCCGCCGAGGCCGGACGGATCCAGGCTCGGGCCCGTCGGCAGCAGTCCCAGGACGCCCGACGGCACGGCCACCGGGGTGGCGCCGGCGTAGCCGAGCTGTTTGACGGCGGCGGCGGACGGCAGCGGGTAGCGCACGCCCGCCTCGGTCACCAGGTACTCGGTGCTGCCCGTGCCCGCGCCGGAGAGCGCCCGCACGAGCGCGCCGCGGCCCGGGCGGACGGCGACCAGGTCGGTGACCGCGCAGCCCGGTGGCGACACCGGCGCCCGGCCCGCTCCGGCGTCCGCCGCGCTCAGGACCGTCACCGAGCCGACCGGCGCACCCGTGCCCACGTGCAGGTCCGCGCACACGCCCTCGTCCCGCAGCGGAGTGACGAGCGTCGGCGGGGACTCGGGCAGGCCCGGTGTCGGGGCGCCGGCGCCGGGCGCCGTGTGCGCGGCGAGGTCGGCGGCGCCGATCCGCGCGGGTACCGGGGCCGTCCCGCCGTACGCGTCGTTCTGGGTGCGCGGATCACCCATCAGGAGGGCGAACTGCGTACCGGTCAGCGGCACCAACCCCTCCCGCTGGAGCAGGTAGCGCACGCCGCCGGGGGTTTCGAAGAGCCGGCCGACCCGGGTCGGGGCGCCGGCCAGCGCCGGGCCCGGGTCGCCGCGTCCGGGGACGGCGGGCGCGGCGAGGTCGGGGCCGGCGGGCAGCGCGTTGAGCAGCCCGGCCGGTACGGGGAACGGCGTCGTGCCCGAGTAACCCAGCGCCTGAATGGCCTTGTTCGCCGTGTCGACGCGCAGGCGCTGGCCCTGCCAGAGCAGGTGGACGGCGCCGTCCGGGGTCGTCACCAGCAGGCCCTGGCCGGGGGCGAGCGCCTTGCCCTCCCTCGCCGGGTCCAGCTGCACGCCCAGCTTCGGCACGGGCGCGGCCCCGGCGGCCCCCGGCTGGACGGTGGCACACACCAGCCAGGTGCCGCCCGCCAGGTCGGCGGCCGGCGGCAGCCCGTCCGGCGCGCCCGCGATGCCGACCGGCGCGCCGCGCGGGGTGTCCGCGAGCGAGGCGCGGCTCACCTCCTCGACCGCCATCTGCTCGCCGGCCACGAGCTTCGCGCTGGTGTCGTTGAGCACCGGGTGCAGCTGCCCGCCGACGTAGAGGTAGCGGGCGCCGGTCTCCTTGACCATCACCAGCGTGCCGGGCTTGGCCCAGGCCGTGTCGCCGCCAGGCACCATCACCCCGTAGACGGCCGCGCCGAGGCCGATCAGCACGCCCAGCGCGAGCCCGGTCACCGCGCCCCGGGTGGTGCGTCCGGTCGGGGTGTCGGCGGCGTCGGGCTCGGCGCGCAGCATGCCGGAGGCGAGCCTGCTCACCACGAACAGGTGGGCCTGCACCTGGTCGCGTCGGGACTGCATCCACGTCCTCCCCGTGTTTCCGGGGCGCCCGAGTGCGCGCCCCTCTCCGTGAACGGGACCGACGGGCGGCGGCGTTCAACGGGCCGGCTCCGACGTGGCTACCCGCGGGTAAGCTGCGGTCGGACCAACGGCATGACGGCGGGACGGAACGCATGGGGATACGGCTGCTCGGCCCGGTGGAGCTCACGCGCGGCACCGGCGCCCCCACGGCGGTCGGGGGTGCCCAGCGGCGGGCGGTGCTCGCCCTGCTGGCCCTGGAGCTGAACCGCACGGTCCCCGTGGAGCGCCTCGCCGGGCTGCTCTGGGACGACGAGCCGCCCGCGCACCCCAAGGCCGCCCTGCAGGGTCACGTCGCCGCGCTGCGCAAACTGCTCGCCGGGCCCGGCTCCCCGTTCGAGCTGACGACCCGTTCCCCCGGCTACCGCCTCACCGGCGATCCGGCCGCCGTCGACGCCCTGGCCGCCGAGGCGCTGGGCGCACGGGCCGCCGCGACGGACGACGACGCGACGGCCGCCGCGCTCCTCGAACGGGCCCTCCGCCTCTGGCAGGGCGCGGCCCTCGCCGACCTCCCCGCCACCGCGCGCGCCGCGGCCCTGGCCCGCCGGCTGGACGGGGCCCGCACCGAGCTCCTCAGCGCCTGGGCGCAGCGCCAGCTCCACCTCGGGCGCGGTTTCGCGGCTGTCCCGGCGCTGGAGCAGGCCGTCGCGGCGGACGGGCTGAGCGAGCCCGTCGCCGCCCTGCTGGTCCGCTGCCTGCACCGGAGCGGCCGGACCGCCGCCGCGCTGGAGGCCTACCACCGGTCCCGCGCGCGCCTCGCGGAGGAGCTCGGCGTCTGCCCGGGCCGCGAGCTCCAGCAGGCCCTCTCCGACGTGCTCGCCGACGAGGAGCCCGAAGAGGAGCCCGCCGTGCCACCGACGCCCGCGCCATCGGCGGCACCATCGGCGGCACCCGACCAACTCCCCGCCCCTCCGCGCGGGTTCGTCGGCCGCGAGGCGGAGGACCGCTGGCTCGACGCCCAGTGCGGCCCGGACCGCACCGGGGACGGACTGGCCGTGGTGGTCGGCCCGGCCGGGGTCGGCAAGACGGCGACGGTGGTCCGCTGGGCCCACCGCGCCGCCCCCGGTTTCCCGGACGGCCGGCTCTTCGCCGACCTGCGCGGCTTCGACCCGGCCGGACCGGCCGACCCGGCGCACGCCCTCGGCCGCTTCCTGCGCGCGCTCGGCGTGCCCGAACCGGCGATCCCCGAGGACCGCCCCGCGCGCGCCGCACTGTTCCGCGAACGGACCCGCGGGCGGCGGCTGCTGGTCGTGCTGGACAACGCCCGCAGCGCCGACGACGTCGCCGACCTGCTGCCCGCGGGGCCGGACGGCGTCGCCGTCGTCACCAGCCGCAACAGCCTGGAGGAGCTGGTCGTCGCCGACGGCGCCGCGCTGCTCCAGGTCGACGTGCTGCCCGACGGCGACGCCCACCGCCTGCTCCAACTCCGCCTCACCGCCGAGCGCGTGGCGGCCGAGCCGGACGCGGCCCGCCACCTGGTCGAGCTGTGCGACCGGCTCCCCCTCGCCCTGCGGATCGCCGCCGCCCGGCTCGCGGCCCGCCCCGGCTGGCAACTGGCCGATCTGGTGGCCGAGTTGGCGGACGAACGCACCCGCCTGTCGACCCTCGCCACTCCGGACGGCACCCTCGGCGTCCACTCGGCACTCAGCCTGACGTATCGTCATCTGCCGTCGCACGCACGATATCTCCTGCCCCTCCTGACCCCCCACCCCGGCACCGAGGTCGACGTCCACGCGGCCGCCGCGCTGCTCGCCGCCGACACCGACGCGACCCGGCTCGCACTCGGCTCCCTCGCCGCCCACCACCTGCTGACCGAGACCACCCCTGGCCGCTTCGCCCGCCACGACCTCGTCCGCCTGTACGGCGCCGGGCTGTTCGCGGACCTCCCCGCCGCCGGCCGGCAGGACGCGTTCCGCCGCCTCGTCGACTACGAACTGCTCGCCACCGGCACGGCCATCCGCCGCCTGAACCCGTACCACGAGCCGTTCCGGCCCCCGGGCACCGGGCACCTCGCCCTCCCCCGGCTCACCGACCCGCAGGCCACCCTCGCCTGGTGCCACGCCGAGGAACCGGTGCTGCGCGCACTCGTCACGACCGCCGCCGACCGCGGCGAGCACGACCGCGCCTGGCGACTGGCCCGGGCGACCGCCACCCTCTACTACGGCGCCGGGCGCGTCCACGACCGCCTCGCCTGCCTGCGCGTCGGGCTGGACGCGGCGCGAGCGAGCGGCGACCGCGAGGGCCTGGCCGCGATGGAGGCCGCGACGGCCTGCGCCCTCGGCTCCACCGGGCGCGTCGCCGAGGCGCTGCCCCTCGCCGGGCGGGCCGTCGAGCGCACCACCCCGGAGGACGGCGACCTGCACATCCACGCCCTGTCCGTGCGCGCCTCGATGACCGCCCTCACCGGCGACCAGGCCGGCGCCGACCGCCTCTCCGACGCCGCCCTCGCCCTCGTCCGGCGCACCGGCCTGCGCGAGCACGCCGCCACCGTGCTCAGCAACGCCGCCGCCCTCAAGGTCGTCCTCGGCGCCCCGGCCGCCGCGCTCGACCTCGCCCGCGAGACCCGCGACCTGCTCGCCGCACAGCCGACCGCCAACGCCTACGTGTGGGCGATGGTCAACGAGGCCTTCGCCCTGCACGCGCTCGACGACCCGCACTCCGCCGAGCTCACCTGGCGCGAGGCGCTGCACCTGTGCCGCTCCTCCGGCAACGTGCGCCTGCACGCCCTGGCGCACCGGCACTTCGGCGAGTTCCTGGACTCCCTGGGCCGCTCCGCCGAGGCCGCCGAACACCGGCGCACCGCCGGCGAGCTGTACACCGCGCACGGGGACGTCCAGCTGGCCGCCGGCCTCGACCGGCTGCTGTCCCGCACCCCCGAAGCCCCCCAACCCCTGGAGGCGACATGACCGTTCACCACCTGGACTGCGGCACGATGTGCCCGCTCGGCGGCCGCGCGCTGATGGGCGGCGGCGGGCGGCTGCTCGGCCTGCTCTCGGCGCACTGCCTGCTGATCGAGGGCGCCGACGGGCTGGTCCTCGTCGACACCGGCTTCGGCACCGACGACGTGGCCCGCCCGAAGGAGCGCCTCGGGCGCCGCTTCCTCGCCACCGTCCGCCCCCGGCTCTCCCCCGCCCGCACGGCCCTGCACCAGGTCCGCGCCCTCGGGTACGACCCGCGCGACGTCCGCGCCGTCGTGCTCACCCACCTCGACGTCGACCACGCGGGCGGCCTCGCCGACTTCCCGCACGCCGACGTCCACGTGCTCGCCGACGAACTCCGCGCCGCCCGCGCCGGCGCCACGTTCAACGAGCGCGACCGCTACCGCCCGGCCCAGTGGGCGCACGGCCCGCGCTGGGTCGAGCACCGGCCGGACGCCGCCACCGAGGACTGGTACGGCTTCCGGGCGATCCCGGTCCTCCCGAAGGCCGGCACCGACGTCCTGCTCGTCCCCCTCGCCGGCCACACCCGCGGCCACAGCGGCGTCGCCGTCCGCACCGGCGACCGCTGGCTGCTCCACGCCGGGGACGCCTACTTCAACCACGCCGACATCGCCCCCGGCTCCCCGCGCCGCCCGGCCGGGCTCACCGCCTTCCAGCGTCTCCTGGCCGTCGACAACCCCGCCCGTCTCCACAACCTCGACCGCCTGCGCGCCCTCCAGCGCTCCCGCTCCGCCGACGTCCGGATCATCTGCGCCCACGACCCGGCGTACCTCACGGCTTAGGCGGCGTCAGCCGTCCGGCCCAGCTCCGCGCGCGGGCCGGACGGACTGCTGCGATCTTCGGAAGGCACCCGGCCGCGCCCGACCGCCGGGCCCGTCGTCCCGAGACCGTGGAGGCCCGGATGTGGCAGGCTCCCCCCGCCCCCGTCAGCCGTGAGTGGCTCCCGGTGCTGGACATGCCGGGGCCGGGGGCGCAGAACCGGTGGACGGTCCTGCTGCGGCTGCTGCTGCTGATCCCCCAGTTCGTGGTGGTGTGGGTGCTGTCGGTGGTGGCGTTCTTCGTCACCGTCATCGGCTGGTTCGGCGCGCTGGTGCTCGGCCGCCTGCCCGGCTTCGCGGCGGACTACCTGACCGCGTTCGTCCCGTACGACACCCGGGTCACCGCCTACCTGATGCTCATGCACGACCGCTACCCGCCGTTCCGGTTCCGGACGCCCGAGCACCCGGTGCAGGTCGAGCTGCGGCCCGGGGAGCTGAACCGGCTGGCCGTGCTGTTCCGCATCGTCCTCGTCATCCCGGCGGCGATCGTGCAGGGCCTGGTGTACGCGGGGTGGTGGATGGTGTCCTTCGTCCTCTGGCTCGTCGTGCTGATCCTCGGCCGGATGCCGCAGCCGCTGTTCGAGGCCACGGCCGCGATCGTGCGCTACCGGATGCGGGCCACCGCCTACTTCGTGATGCTCACCTCCGCCTACCCCAAGCGCCTGTTCGGCGAGGAGGCGGGCAGCGAGCCGGACGGCCCGGTGTCGGCGACCCGCCCGCTCGTGCTCGGCGGCGGCGGGCGCGGCCTGCTCGTCGTCTTCATCGTCCTCGGCGTGGTCTCCTGGGCGACGAGCTCGATCACCACCACGGTGACCTCGGACGACGACAACGACAGCACCAACCCGACCCAGCGCGTCATCGCGCCCCTCGTGCCGGGCGGCCCCGCCGACGGCGCGCTTCAGAGCCCGCTCGGCCAGTTGTAGCTGCTCGGCACGGTGACCGCGGCGTTCTCCGCGGCCGTGCCGTAGACCAGCGCGATCTCGTCGTGCGCGTGCAGCACGATCGCCGCCGGGTCGCCGGACACCGCCTTGCCGTCCACGTACGCGGTGAGCGTGTGGGTGGCGTCGGTGCGCAGCCCGCCGAGGTGGTCGGCGGAGGCGGAGACCTGCCACTCGGTCAGGAACTGGCCGAGGCTGAAGTCGGCGGTCACCGGCGACTCGATGTGCACGACGCCGGTGGTGTCGTGGGTGTGCAGCGGGCTGAGCTTCTGCGCGGCCTCGTCGATGCCGACCAGCGCCGGGACGGTCACCGGCTGCCCGTCGGCGTAGACGTCGAGGTGGGCGTGGATGTGCAGGGCGGTGCCCTCGGCGCCGAGCATCGGCAGCCCGGCCGCCTTGACCGCCGCCTCGACGTCGGCGGGCGCGTCCCAGGGCGGCGGGGTGGTGCGGCCCTCCGCGGTCGTGCGCGGGTGCGCCGGCACGCCGGAGGGGGAGGTCGAGCTCTGGTTCGTCGCGATCACGCCGGCGATCCCGCCGATCACGGCGAGCGAGAGCACCCCGACGACCCCGCCCACCAGCCATCGGTGTCGCCGCTCCCGGCGGGCCTCCTCGGCCCGGATCGCGGCGGCGCGGGCCCGTCGTTCGGCCGGCCCCGGTTTCTGCGCTGACATGGGTGCGGGCCTCCTCGGTCGAGGTAGCTGCCCTCCTCAGCGTGGCAGAGTCGGCGCGGCTCGGCGCGCCGAGTCAGTGGTGCCCGTGGCCGTCGCCGTGCCGGCCGTCGCCGTGCTGGCCGTGACCGTCGTGGCCGCCACCGTGCTGGCCGTGACCGTCGTGGCCGCCACCGTGCTGGCCGTGACCGTCGTGGCCGCCACCGTGGGCGCCGTGCTCGTCCTGCGCGTGCCCGCCGTCCGGCGAGCCGCCCATCATGCGCAGCATCGCCGTCCCTCCCGTCCGGAAGAAGCGGACCACCAGGACCGCCGCCAGCAGCAGGAAGGCGATGTTCAGCCACGTCGTGTAGTTCCACTCGACGCCCGCCATCGGGATCTCCGCCGTCCGCTGGTCCGGCACCAGCCCGAGCCCGCCGAAGGCGAATTCGACCACGTACCCGGCGACCGCCATCGCCGCGTAGAAGGTGCCGAACAGGAACAGCGCCATCCGGCCGCCGTAGTACTTCCGGTAGATGTTGAGGATCGGCAGGATCAGCAGGTCCGCGAAGATGAACGCGACCACCCCGCCGAAGCTGATCCCGCCCTTCCACAGCACCACCGCGAGCGGCACGTTCCCGATCGAGCAGACGAACGACGCGACCGCCACCAGCGGGCCGACCAGCGGCCCCCACAGCTTGCTCGCGAGCGGGTGGTCGGCGAAGAAGAACGCCTGCCAGAAGCCGTCCGGCACCCACGCGGCGATCGCCCCGGCGATCAGCAGGCCGATCACGAGGTCCTTGAGGATGGCCGCCCACTCCATCACGAACACGTGCGAGACGGACGTGACGCCCTCGCGCGAGAGCAGCCGCTTCGCGAACGACCCCTCGCCCCGGACGGACATGTCCATCGCCGCGTGCCCCTCCATCGAGCCGGCGCGACCGTGCTCCGCCTGCTCGCGCGCCTCGCGCAGCAGGCGGTCCCGCAGGAACAGTCGGAACAGCAGCGCGAGCAGCAGGATCATCACCGGGCCGCCCACGAACTCGGCCGCCGTGAACTGCCAGCCCAGCAACAGGGCCAGGATCACGCCGAGTTCGACGACGAGGTTGGTCGAGGCGATCTCGAAGGCCATCGCCGCCGTGAAGTCCGCCCCCTTGCGGAACAGCGACCGGGCCAGCGCGACCGCCGCGTACGAGCACGACGAGGACGCCGCCCCCAGCAGGGACGCGACGGCCAGCGTGCGCGGGCGGTCGTCCCCCAGCAGCCGGACGATCGTCGCCTTGCGCACGACGGCCTGGACGACGGCGGACAGCAGGAAGCCCAGCACCAGGGCCCAGGTGATCTCCCAGGTCATCGAACCGGTGATGGACAGGGCGTGCAGGATCGCGTGCATGTGGTGGTCGGCCTTCCCCCGGGCTCCCCGGTTTCCTACCGGAACGGTCCGGGATCATATACCCCAGCACGGTATACGAGCGGCCGCCACTCCGCCGGACTTCCCGGCAACTCACCATGAGTGCGCACCCGAGCACTCCCACGGCGGCCGGACGGCCTACGATGGCCCGATGAGCAGTGGCACCGAGCTGGCAGATGCACACCACTCGCACCAACGCGCCGAGGAGCGGCTCGACGTCGCCGCCACCATCCTCGGGCTCCTGGCCGACCGCACCCGCCTCGCGCTCCTGGAGCGGCTCGGCGAGGGGGAGGCCGACGTCACCACGCTGACCGAGGCCACCGGCGCCGCGCGCCCCTCCGTCAGCCAGCACCTGGCCAAGCTCCGGCTCTCCGGCCTCGTCACCACCCGCCGCGACGGCCGCCGGGTCGTCTACTCGCTGCGCCACGGCCACCTGCGGCGCCTCGTCGACGAGGCGATGAACGTCGCCGACCACCAGATCCGGCACCTGCCGCCGCACGACTGACGCCCCCGCGGGCCCTATCCGGGCCCACGTCCCACCAATATGTGCACAGGTACGCACGCATTGACTATCATGGGCACGTCCCCCACCGCCCCCTGACCACCGGGACGGCCCGCATGCTCTCCGTGCTGCGCAACCGCGCCTACCGCCACCTGTTCACCGCGCAGGTCGTCGCGCTCGTCGGCACCGGCCTGGCCACCGTCGCGCTCTCCCTGCTCGCGTACGACCTCGCGGGCGCCGACGCCTCGGCGGTGCTCGGCACCGCGCTCGCGATCAAGATGGTCGCCTACGTCACGATCGCCCCGCTGGCCGGCGCGATCGCCGGGCGGATACCCCGGCGGGCCCTCATGGCGGGCATGGACCTCACCCGGGCCGGAGTGGCGCTCACCCTGCCCTTCGTCACCCAGGTGTGGGAGGTCTACCTGCTGATCTTCCTGCTCCAGGCGGCCTCCGCGGCCTTCACCCCCACCTTCCAGGCCACCATCCCCGACCTCCTGCCCGCCGAACGCGACTACACGCAGGCGCTGTCGATGTCCCGGCTCGCCTACGACCTGGAGTCCCTGTTCAGCCCGGCGCTCGCCGCCCTCCTGCTCACCGTCGTCCCGTACAACTGGCTGTTCGCCGGCACCACCGCGGGCTTCCTCGCCTCCGCCGCCCTCGTCGTCTCCGCCGTCCTGCCGAAGCCCGCCCCGGTCGAGCGCACCGGCGGCGCCTACGCCAGGGCCGCGTTCGGCTCCCGCCTCTTCTGGGCCACCCCGCGGCTGCGCGCCCTGCTCGCGCTCGACCTCGCCGTCGCGGCGGCGGGCGCGATCGTGTTCGTCAACACCGTCGTCGTGGTCCGCGAGCACTTCCACCGCCCGGCCGGCGCCGTCTCGCTCGCCCTCGGCGCGTACGGCGCGGGCTCGATGCTGGCCGCCCTGCTGCTCCCCCGGCTGCTCGCCCGGACCGGCGACCGGCCGGTGATGCTCACCGCCGCGTTCGCGCTGCCCGCCGTGCTCGCCGCCGTCACGGCGATCACGGCCGCCGGGCCCGGCGCGTGGGCGTGGGCCGCGCTGCTCGCGGCCTGGGCCCTGATCGGCGCGGGCAGCTCGGCCGTCCTCACGCCGGGCGGCCGGCTCATCCGCCGCTCGTCCGCCGACGGGGACCTCCCCGCCGCGTTCGCCGCCCAGTTCTCGCTCTCGCACGGCTGCTGGCTGCTCACCTACCCGCTGGCCGGCTGGCTCGCGGCGGGCGCCGGACTCCCGGTCACGGCCGTCGTGCTCGGGGCCGTCGCGCTGGCCGCCGCGGCCGGTGCCGCCGCCCTGTGGCCGGCCCGCGACCCCGACACCCTCGGCCACCTCCACACCGACCTCCCGCCCGGCCACCCCCACCTCACCGACGCCCGCCCGGCCACCAAGGGCGGCTGGCAGCACGTCCACCACTACGTGATCGACCAGCACCACCACAGCTGGCCCCGCCCGGCGGCGGGCCACTGAGAACCGGCCGGGAACAGGTCCCAAAAAGTTTTCCCTCCTTGTGTCGATCCGCCACGCCGCCGTTCGACCTGAGGTAGAGAGGGTCGACGGACGACCCCCCGACACCGAGGAGAACGACGATGGCCAAGTACATGCTGATCATGCGCGGCACCGACGAGTCGATGACCAAGATGATGGAGACCCCCTTCGAGGAGATGCTCGAAACCGTCGGCCGCTTCAACGAGGAGCTGATCAAGGCGGGCGTGCTCGTCGCCGCCGAGGGCCTCGACGACCCGGGCCAGGGCGTCGTGGTCGACTACAGCGGCGAGACCCCCGTCGTCACCGACGGCCCCTACGGTGAGACGAAGGAACTGTTCGGCGGCTTCTACCTCATCGACGTCGCCTCGAAGGAGGAGGCGGTCGAGTGGGCGAAGCGGATGCCCGCCATCCCCGGGTCGAAGTGCGAGATCCGGCGCGTCCCGGCGATCGACGAGTTCCCGCAGGACAACGAGTGGATCGTCAAGGAGCGGGCGTGGCGCGAGCGGACCGGCCAGCTGTGACGGAGCCGGCTCCCGCCGACGGGGCCGCCGGGGGGCCGGCCCGCCCCCCCCGCGCCGCGCCCCCGCGGGCGGGGGGCGGCGCGCCGCGGGCCGGGAAAAAAAAAACAA
>NZ_JBHWGV010000040.1:31480-75427 GCF_042732955.1 Kitasatospora sp. NPDC059747
CGTCCTTCCCGGGGCGCGCGGCGGCCCCCGCCGCCCCCCCCGCGCCGCGGGGCGCACTCCCCCCCGGGGGGGCCCGTCGAGGCGGTCTGGCGGATCGAGTCCGCCCGGATCGTCGGCGCGCTCACCCGCTACACCGGGGACTTCGAACTCGCCGAGGACGTCGCCCAGGAGGCGCTCGCGGAGGCGCTCGTCTCCTGGGCCCGCGACGGCGCTCCGGCCAACCCGGTCGGCTGGCTGCTCGCCACCGCACGGCGGCGCGCCATCGACGGCTTCCGGCGCCGCTACGCCCGGGACGAGCGCTACGCCCGGCTCGCGGGCCCCCGCCCCGGGGGGGGCGGGGGCCCCCCCGCCCCCCCCCCCCCCGCGCGCCCCGCCCCCCCCCCGGGGGGGGGCCCCCCCCGCGGGGGGGGGCGCGCGGGCCGCCCCCGGCGCCCGCGGCGCCCCGCCCCCCCCGCCGCCCCCCCCCGCCCCCCCCGGCGCCCTCCAACCGCCGGAGCGCACCGACGAGTTGCCGTGGGACCCGGACCGCGTCGACGACGACGTGCTCGCGCTCATGTTCATCGCCTGCCACCCCGTGCTCTCCCCCGAGGCGCGGGTGGCCCTCACGCTGCGCGTGGTGGCGGGCCTGTCCAGCGAGGAGATCGCCCGCGCGTTCCTCGTGCCCGTGCCGACCGTCCAGGCTCGGATCACCCGCGCCAAGAAGACGATCGGCGCCGCCGGCGTGCCGTTCGAGCTGCCGCCGGCCGACGAGCGCCGCACCCGGCTCGGCGCGGTCCTCAGCGTCCTGTACGTGATCTTCACCGAGGGCTCGACCGCCACCAGCGGCGACGACCTGCTGCGCACCGACCTCGCCCGCGAGGCGGTCCGGCTGGCCCGGATGCTGGCCGCCCTGCTGCCCCGTGAGCCCGAAGTGCACGGCCTGCTGGCCCTGTTCGAGCTCACGGCGGCCCGGTTCCCGGCCCGGACCGGGCCCGACGGCGAGCCGGTGCTCCTGGAGGACCAGGACCGGCGCCGGTGGGACCGCTCGGCGATCCGCCGCGGCCGGGCCGCCCTCGACCGCGCCGCGGCGGCCGGGCGCGGCCTCGGCCCGTACGGCCTCCAGGCCGCCATCGCCGCGTGCCACGCCCTGGCGCCCTCCGTCGCGGAGACGGACTGGGAGCGCGTCGTGCTCCTCTACGAGGCGCTCGGCCGGGTCGCGCCCTCGCCCGTCGTCGAGCTCAACCGGGCCGTCGCGGTGGCGATGGCGAGCGGCCCGCAGCCGGCGCTGGACCTCGTCGACGACCTCGCCGCGACCGGCCGGCTCGCGGGCTCCCACCTGCTGCCGACCGTCCGCGCCGAGCTCCTCGCCCGCCTCGGCCGTACCCCCGAGGCCCGCGCCGAGCTCGACCTGGCCGTCCGCCTCTGCGCCAACGCGCGCGAACGCGCCGTCCTCCTCCGCAAGGCCGCCGCCCTGGCGGACGGCGACGAGGAAATTCGGGGGTAAGTCTTGTCGGGCGCATGCCGGTTGCTGAATCCTTGCGCCCGCACCACCCAACCCTCACCCAAGTGAATACGGAGAACCCTGATGTCCCGTGACATCGGAGCGGACGCGCACGCCCAGCGGCGGCGAATACGGCGCACCAGACGCCTCATCCACGCCGTGACCGCCGTGGCGGTGCTGCTCACGGCCGCCGTCGGCGCCGACGCGGTGGCCGTCTCGCCGGCGGCGGTCCCACCGCCGCCGCCCTCGACCGCCGAGCAGGAGAAGGGCATGCGGGCAGGCATGCCGTTCCAGGACCCGGCCACCGTGGACGCCACCGGCAGCGCGAGCCCCGACCTCACCCTGACGCTCGACGCGGCGCGCAGCCGCTTCGACGTCTCCGGGCGCGAGGTCCACGGCGCCTCCTACACCGGCTCGTTCGTGGCGCCCACCGTGCGGGTGGCGCCCGGATCGACCGTCACCGTCCACCTGGTCAACCACCTCCCGGTCGCGACCAACCTGCACTTCCACGGCCTGCACGTGTCCCCGGAGGGGCAGTCCGACGACCCGTTCCTGTGCGTGGCGCCGGGCGGGTCCACCACGTACCGGCTGGAGATCCCGGCCGACCACGCGCAGGGCACGTTCTGGTACCACAGCCACGCGATGGGCACGTCGTGCCCCATGGCCGACGGCATGGCGGGCCACGACGCGGGGTTCGCGCCGGGCGACGTGGAGAACCAGATCTTCGCGGGCCTGTCCGGCGCCCTGATCGTCGGGGACGACCGCACGCTGCTGCCGGCGGGCCTCCGCGACGTCACGGCGCACACCGTCGTCCTCAAGGACGCCCAGCTCGACGCGGGCGGGCACATCCTCCAGGGCACCGCGGCGGACCCCCTCCAGTCCGGCAACCCGACCGTACGGCTCGTCAACGGCCGCCTCCGGCCGGTGCTCCCGATGCGGCCGGACGAGACCCAGCTGTGGCGGCTGGTCAACGCCGGGGCCGACATCTTCTACCGGCTCCGGCTGGACGGCCGCCGCTTCACCGTCGTCGGCGAGGACGGCACGCCCGTCGCCGCGATCACCACCGCCGACGAGTTGCTGCTGCCCCCGGGCAAGCGCTACGACGTCCTCGTCACCGCGAGCGGCACCCCCGGCCGGACCGTCCTGCGCACCGCCGCCTACAGCAACGGCCCGCAGGGCGACGCCTATCCGGACGTGCCGCTGGCCACGGTCGCCGTCACCGGCCGCCCGGCCCACCGCCTGCCGGAGCCGACCGGCGCCCTGCCGACCGCCCCGGCCGACCTCGCCATCGCGCCCGTCGCCCGGCGGCGCACCCTCGACCTGTCCGAGAGCGCCGACGGCAACACCTTCTACATCGACGGCCAGCAGTTCGCGATGGACCGTTCCGTCTTCGACACGCCCGCCCGGCTCGGCACCGTCGAGGAGTGGACGATCGTCAACCACTCCGGCGAGGACCACCCGTTCCACCTGCACACCACCGCGTTCCAGGTCCTGTCCGTCGACGGCGCCGCCCAGCCCTACACCCACCGCCAGGACACCGTCCCGGTGCCGCACGCGGTCGACGGCGTCCCGGGCCGGGTCGTGATCCGCGTCGCCTTCGAGGACTACCCGGGCCGGTGGATGTTCCACTGCCACATCGGGGCCCACGAGGACCACGGGATGATGAGCTACATCGACGTGGTCCCGTAGGCGGCGCCTGACCTGCGGAAACGCCCGCAGGCCGTACCACGGGACCAACGGTTCCACCAAGGCAGGGAGCTTGATCGACCATCCGGGGTCAGCAAAAGGTCAGCATCAGACCCGGGAGCCCGATCAACCATGGCCACCACGACCCTCATCCGCGGCATGGGGACGTTCTTCAAGGACTGCGAACACCCCATGTCGCGGTGGTCCAAGTGCCCGCACGAGTACAAGATCCGCTACCGCAACGCGGCCAGCCGACAGATCGAGGAGTCCGGGTTCACCACCCAGGACAAGGCCAAGGCCCGGCTCATCGAGGTGTACCAGGCGAAGAAGAACACCCCGCAGAGCCAGCGGAAGGCGGAGCGAATCCAGAAGTACGGCTCCATGCGGTTCGGCGACTACGTCGCCGAGTGGAGGCGAAGCCAGCGCCACCTCACCCCGGGCTCGGTCCGGCATCTCGACTCACTGCTCGACAACCATCTCTACCCGGCCTTCCACAGCCGCCGGATGGCCACCTTCGACCACAAAGTCGTCGACGCGTTCATCCAGACCATGGAGCGCAACGGCGTCGGCCTCGGCACCCAGTCCAACGCCTTCGACAAGCTGAAGACGATCCTCCTCGACGCCCACCGGCTCGGCCTCTACGACGAGAACCCGCTGGACGGCGTCAAGCCGCCGCAGTACGACGCCAAGCGTGTCGTCATCCCCTCGCTCGAACAGCTCCAGGAGATCCGCACCGCCGGCGACGACACCTTCCTCCTCATCGCCGACCTCATGAGCGGCTGCGGCCTGCGCAACGGTGAGGCCTACGCCGTCAACATCAACAACATCGTCGCGGACGACATCTACCGGATCACCGAACAGGTCAACCAGACCACCCGGACCTACGGCCCGATGAAGCACCGCAAGGCCGACGACTACCGCGACGCCCCGCTCCCGGCCCGCGTCAAGCACACCATCGAGCAGTACGCCGACAAGCACGGCACCGTCGACGGCTACCTGCTCCGCAACCCCAACGACATCACGAAGCCCTTCCGGGGCTACCTGCTCGAGAAACAGTGGCAGCGCATCAAGAAGACCGGCGCCGTCCACATACCGGAAGGCATGGTCATCTACAGCCTCCGCCACTTCTTCGCCTCGAACTGCCTCAGCCAGAACATCCCCATCACCGACGTCGCCGAATGGATGGGCCACCGGAGCGTCGACATCACCTTCAGAACCTACCGCCACCTCATGCCCGGCTCCATCAGCCGCGCCGCCCAGCTCCTCAACCTCGCCCTGACCGCATGAACAAGTGAGGGGTCCGCCCTCCGGACGGACCCCTCACCACCACTGTGGACTCACCCACCGGACAAGCGCTGCTGCCTCACCCAGGCGTGCACCTCCGACACCTTGAACTGAAGCTTCGCGTTCCGCCCGCCGCCGAACCGGTATGGAACAAGCCCCACTCGAGGTGCCTCCCGGTACACCCACGCGATGGACATGTTCAGGTACTCGGCAGTCTGCTTCACACTCATGAACTGCTCGGGCACGGGCTCCTCCTGCTTAATGAACCGGAATTCGCGGAGCTCAAATATCCACGGAAGGGGACGACTTGGCCGCGCCGTCACCGTGTGATAGCGCACAGACACAACACCGTTCCAGCGTGTTTCAACCACACACCGACAGTGACCATTAACTCGCTCACAGGAAAAAGCCATTGGCCCAATCTCGATGGCCGTAGCGCGACCGCACCCCGGCATTCAACGCCCGCTACGCTGCGACCACTCCCGACACCACCCGTACGACGCTCTTGGCATCGGCTCCGAGTCCTGAAGTCCACCCGAACGAGGTCGAAATCCGCGGCGGCCTTCATCGTGTCATGCACCGGAGTGCACGTATCCGGCCCACAGCGACGGCGCGGCGCGGTATCGGTCCCGCAGCTTGTGGACCGTCCGGTGGAGGGCCTCGGCGGATCGGGAGATGGCAAGGTCGCCCGACTCGTTCCCGAGCGTGTCGTAGAACGACCTCGCGGCCTGTTCCGCGACGGCATCATCGATCTCCCAGAGCGTCCCGATGACATGCCGGAAGCCCGCCAGCTGGAATGCGCTGGTCAGTTGGATGGCTTCATCCATGAGATCGGTGTTGGTGTTCGCCGCGGTGCTGCAGGCCGAGAGATAGGCGAGGTCTGCGGAGTCGAGGTTGATCCGAGCGAGGCTCGCCACGGTCAGCGGGTCGGATCGGTGGTCGCTGAGCAGGAGCCGGCTCCGTGACGGGTCCGTCCGGTCGGTGATCCCGTGGCAGGCGAGGTGAACGACAGCGCTCTGTTCCAACGCGGCGAGGACTTTATCCTTTGTCGGGTCGTCAGCACCGGCCCGGCCGTCCAGAGGTGCGGTGGCGACAAAGGTCTGCGGCGAGGGCAGGCGAGCACCCACCCAATCGGCCTCGGCCGCAGCCTTGCTCAGTGGGGCGCCGTTCGGTAGACCGGGTGTGACAGGCATGGCCACGACCAGCGACCGACGGTCGACGGTCGAAGCCGCTCGCACGGCTCTCCGTGCGTACCGCAGCGAACGCATGCTCGGCGCGTACGAGGAGATCACGCGGTCCAGCACGGTGCGGCTGTCCTGCGGGTCACGGTGGTACCCGGCGGCATGGAGGGGCAAGAGTCCGAGAATCCCACCGGGAAGCCACCAGACGCGCGGCATCGGCGAATCGGGTGCCGGCAGGGAATCCAGGCCGAGGCTCAGGAGAACCGGTTCGGCGACGACGTCCCAGAGCCACTCCAGGACGGCCGACACATCACGTTGCGCCTGGATCCTCTCGGCTCGGGCAGCCTGCGGGTCGCCGGCCGTGACAAGAGCAGCGTAGAAGGCGTTGATCCGTCCAATGAGTGACTCGGCGTCAAGTCCTCCGAGGCGGATCCTGCTGACGCCATTCTCCGTCACCGCAATGGCATCATTGCCGTACGTGCTGACGTTGAGAAGCACCACGGGGCCCAACCGAGCTTCCTTGATCAGGTCTTCGGCGACCGGTTGGCGAAGGAAGCCCGCGAAACCGTCCAACGAGCGCACCTCGTCGATCAGCTCGCCAAGGTCCAAGGCCGCCCGATGCTTGCCGAGTGGCTGCGATGCTCCACGCGGGCCGGCGCGCGTGGAAGCCTGGACGGCCGCAGTCGGCGGAGCAGGAACATCGGAGTCGAGCACGTCGGTCAGCTGGACAAACCGATCAGCCATGCGCGGGTGGGCTTGCCGAAGGGCTGTCAGGTCTGTCCTGTTCTCTAGTGCTTGGCCCAGCAAGACCGCACGCCCCGATTCCAGTACGACCAGTGCGCGCTCGAGCACGGCAAGGGCAGGCGGTTCCAAGCCGGAGCAGCCCAGCAGCAGCGCTGCGGCATCACCGGCGAGCCCGGACAGTTCACCGAGCTCGTACTGCTGGTCGCTTCGCCTGAGCCACCGTTCTGCAACGGTCGGCAACAGCTCGACTGCGGCAGCGAGCAGCTCGGCTCCCCGGGCAGGTTCCGACTCAGCGAGCAGCGCCGCGGCAGCCCTCGCCGCGCGGATCCGAGTGGACGGCGCACCGGAGGTGAGCTTCAGCGCCGCCTCGAAGGCGTCGACCGCCTCCTCCCTGCCATGGCCGGTCGCCTGGAACCGGGCAACCAGGGAAATCCCGAGATTTGCCAGCACAGCCGTCCGGGAGGGTTGGTCCGCCTGGCTGGCCACCACCGCTTGCCGGCCGGCTTCGATCGCGGACTCAAGGTCACTCAGATCACCGGTGGCCGTGAACCTCGAGCGCAGTGCGCCGCCCAGGTTGGAGATGAACCCTACGTGGTCGGGGTGGCCGACCGGCGTGACCTCTGCAGCCCGACCGAACAGCTCGACGGCGTCATCCAGGTCCCGCAGGTCGCCGGTGAGCCCGTACCTGGCCTCCAAGGACATCGCAAGGTTGGACAGAAGCAATCCACGATCAGGATCGTCGGCCGCCGCACGATGCGCGACCTCGGCGTTGGCCTGAACCGCCGCCTCCAGGTCTGCTTCCGCGCCGGTACGCCAGAATCGCGTCTGCATGGCTCCCGCGAGGTTGGAGAGGTACCTGGGTCGGTCCGGGTGGTCCGGCTGAGTGGCCGCGACAGCCTGCTCTCCGTACGAGATCGCGGCGTCCAGATCGGCCGTTGTGCCGGACCGCCTGAATCTCTCGGCCAGGGCGAGGGCCACGTTGGACAGGTGCCCCGGCAGGCCCGGGTGGTTCTCCGGTGTCGCCTCGACTGCCTGCTCCCCGAAAGCGATTGCAGCTTCCAGATCCGCGAGTTCTCCAACGGATCTGAACCGGGCGCTCAATGCGATGCCGAGATTGGACAGGTGGTTCGCGCGCTCGACATGGCGGTTCGGCGCGAGCTCGACCGCCTCTCGCAGGGCTACGATGCCAAGCTCCAGGTCGCCGGACACCGCCGTCAGCCGGAACCGCGCCTGCAACGCACCGCCGTAGTTGGACAGCGCCTCTGGTCGCTCGGAGTGTCCGGCCGGGGTGACCGCCAGGGCCTTCCCGAGGGCATCGACGGCATCGTCGATGTCCCGTACCGCCCCGCTGGCTTCGAAGCTGGTCTGCATGGCGTGTCCGAGGTTGCCGAGAACCGCGCGCAGCAGCCGGGAGTCGGCCGGCACACGGTCGGCCGCACGTCGACTCAGCAGGACGGCCTCAGCCAGATCCTCCACCTTCCCGAGTTGCTCGAACCTGATCCGATGAGCAGTTCCGAGGTTCGACAGGAATCCGGCAAACTCCGGGTCTTCCGACTCGGCGAGTTCCATCGCCTGCCGATGCCTGTGGATCGCCTCGTCCAGGTCCGCGAGGTCCCCGCTGTGTCCGAAGGCGATCACCAGCACCTCACCGAGGTTCGCCGACAGGGTCGGCGTGAGGGCATCTTCGCGGATAGCTAGGTCAACGCCTTGCCGAGCAGTGCCGAGGGATTCCTCCAGATCTGCTGACGTGCCGACAGATTTGAATCGGGAGAGCAGTGCCTGGCTCAGTAGCGCCAGCGCAGTGCAGTGCTGCGCCTCCCCCACCGGGAGAGCCGCAACCGCCCGCCTGAAGACAGCGATCGCTTCGTCGAGGTCGAATGGGTCGGTGCGGCGTTGGAAGCGTTCCTGAAGAGCCACCGCGAGCGTGATCAGGGCCTCTCCCTGGAGCGGTGAGTCGGGAAGACCTGCGGCCACCGCCCGCTGCATGTAGTCAAGGGCCTTATCGAGATCAGCAGGCTCCTGGGTGACTCCGAACCTGCCCCACAGGATGGAGCCCGCGTTGAACAGAATCTCCGCGGGCGGGGAATGATCCGCTGGGGTGACCCTCACCGCCTCCTCGGCGAAAGCTGCGGCAGCATCCCGGTCCGCCGGGTCACCGAGCAGGTCGAACTGCCGCTGCAGGGCAATACCCAGATGTGACAGGCGCCGGGCTCGCATGGGGTCATCAGGTGCAGTGGCCGCAACGATGCGGTACCACAGCCGGACAACTGCGCGGACCTCGGAGCGGTCGACTTTCTCTAGAATCGAGGTCGCACTGTTCACGACATTGTCGACAATAAGGGGGAGCAGAATCTCGGGTAGGGGCTCCACGTCAGCGATGAAGCAGGGTGTGAACGCCTCGACAGCGGCGATCCAGTCGTTTCGGCTCGCCCCTGGCCCCTGAGCCCTGATGCGATAGAAGTACACCCATCCCAGCACCAGCCACCCCCCGACGCCGCCCTCGCCCTTCCGCAGGCTCTGCTCGAGCAGCTGCGCGTTGGCGAGGATCTCGGGCCCAAGCGCGACTTTGGGATCATCGGCCAAGCGAGTCGAACCCAGCTGCTCCATCGCAGTGTTCAGGTGGTCCTGGTACAAGGCGGCTCCCGGCTGGTGCTGCATCTGGCTCTCCGGCGATGGTGGCAGCCGGCCGGGCGGCGCTCCGGGCAATGGTCATAACTGATGTGCGGTCAGAGACCGTACCATCATGCGCCGTTGCCAACGCCATCCATACGTACCGACATGATTACCAGCACTCCTGCGACATCGTCCTCCCGGGCCGGATCCACGCGTCAACTGCTACTGCAGGCGCCACGCGAGTCGGACCAACAACTCCTGGGAGGGCAGATGGCTGACGGGCCGGACGATGAGCTTGCGGACACGATCGCATATGTCTGCGGGGATGCGGCGGGGATCCGCGAAGCACTGGAACCCGCTACCGAACCGCTGGACCGCCTCCTGGAAGCCGTGCGCGCCGACGAGGACATCACCGCTGCCCTGAACGACCTCCACGTGGCCCTGCAAGCGGCAGGTGATGCCCTGGGCGTGTACGGCTACAACCGATCCCCGTCAAGTGGTCTGCGGCTCGCCGGTGCTGTGCCCTCCCGACCGAGGGAGGCTCTCCTGATCTGCCCGACCGGACGTTGCAGCCGGTATGACCGGCCCGATCCGGTCGCTCCCGCTCCGACCTGCGCCATCGACGGCCTGGCGCTGCGCCGGACGCTGCTCTGACATGGGCGGTCTATTGGCGACACTCAGCGGCAAGTTGGCGGAACGCTGGCTGTCCCTACTGGTCCTTCCCGGCGCGTTGTTCGTGTCGACCGTCGCGGCCGCCCGGATGCTCGGTCACGGCCATGCCCTTGACCTCGCCCTGCTGGTGCGCCAGGTGAAGCACTGGACGACCGCGGTGAAGGTGGCCGGCCTTCCCGGCCTGGCCGTGGCCATGGCGGCGCTTCTACTTGCCTCCGTTGCGGCCGGACTTGCCGCCCAAGCCCTTGGCTCAGCATGCGAGTACGTCGTGCTGGCGAGCCGATGGGAAACCTGGCCGCCCCCGTTGCGGCAGCTCGCTCGGCGATGCGTCGACAGACGGCGCCGCAGGTGGGAACGCGAACGGGCCGCCTATGAGCGGGAATGGGACGCCGCCGCACGCCGCACAGCCCTCGCCGCCCTGTCCGATCCGCCCGCCGGTACGGCCGACCCGGTACCGGTCCGACGGGACGCCCTCCTCGACGTCGCGTACCAACGGTTCACTCGCATCTCCGAGTTCGAACCCCAACGCCCCACATGGACCGGTGACCGCATCCATGCCGTCACGGTCCGTCTCGACAGGACCTACCGCCTCGATCTCGGAGTCGTCTGGCCATCACTGTGGTTCACCCTGCCCGAAGCCGAACGCACCGAGATCAACGCGGCCCGTGAGGCCCTGACGCGTGCCACCACCCTGGCCGGCTGGTCACTGCTCTACCTCTTGCTCACGGCGAGCTGGTGGCCGGGGCTCGTAATCGCCGGTGTCACTGCGGCCACCGCCTGGCACCGCACCCGGGATGCCGCCGCCACCTACGCGCAACTCATCGAGGCGAGCACCCAGTTGCATGCCCGCGCGCTCGCCCGCCAGCTCGGAATCTGCCCGGAGGACGAGGAGTGCCTCACTCCCGAAACGGGATGGGATCTCACGCGCTTCCTGCAAGGACGTGGTCAGGGCACCGTGTCCGCCAACACACAGGTATCGACCACCAGCCTGCCGTGAACGCGCGGTAGCTACTGCGCGTCCGCGAACGACCGTGGAGGACGCATGGGGACACGGGACAGGTTGGTCGCAGCCGTCCGAGCCCGAGTCCGGCATCACCTGTCCCCTTCGCCCACGCCTCACGGTCTCCCCAGCCGATGGTTGGCGATCAGGTCGCGGTGCCCTCGGCGGCGGGCGCGCGCCTTCGAAGCATCTCTCGCCCAGCATCGCCGAGCTCCGCCAGATCCATCGCATCCTCTGCTACGGAGATCTCGACGCAGACGGCTTGTTATCCCCGCCAGAGCGTCCATCACTGCAACGCTCCTCGGCCTTCCGCGCGTTGAACCAGCGGCAGGCTGCTACGAGCTCCTCTTTACCCGGCCTCGCAGCACGGCGCCCAAGGTCGACCTATACCGTGCCCGGCTTCTCGCAGAATGGCTGCCGTCCACCCTCCAAGAACTGGCACTTGCGATGCTCTCATCAGGAAGGCGTATCGCGCAGAAAGCGGCGATCTGGAACCATCGCTCCTCGGAGCAGGACTGCCTCGCCATCCGGAAGGCCGCCGCCCCTGATTCAGGGGCAGGAGATCAGTAGGGAAAACACTGGTCCACCCAGGACAGGCCCGAGCGATTGAGGAATAGCCGGGCGCGAGTGACGGCGACGTAGGCGAGCATGCTCTCGGCCCGCTCCGGCGGCTCCAACCCTCCGTCCGATGTTGTGGGAGGGAGCGGGAAGTCGCCGGCGATCTCAACGTGGTTCCACTCCCTGCCCTTGGCGCGGTGGGCGGTGGACAGCACTAGCTCCGCCTGGGTCTCTACGGCCATCGCGTCTACCGCCGCAATCACCAGCTTCGGACTGTGGGTGTCGATGAGCTGGACGAACGTGCGCAGGTCGGCACCGGCCTCCTCGTTGCGGACGTACTCGCGCAGATGCTCCCAGTTGCGGAAGGCTGCCAGCTCGGGGTGGGTGCTGCCATTGCCCGCCTGCAGCGTGATCGCCGCCTGCGCAAGCGCCCTGATCTGCGCGCCGCCCCCAACCAGCCCAGGTCGCACGCCTTCGTTCAACGCCACGATCGCCCGCGCCACCGCCGTGGCGTTGGTCCGGCACAGCACGACGTCCGGACGCCGACCGTCCCCTTCGTCTGCCACTTGTGATGCCAATAGCTTCGTGCCGGACAGCTTCAAGGGCGACTCCAAGAGTGCTAGCCACTTGTTCGCCTCATGAGCGACGGCCTCGCCGAAGCGCCATGACTGTGACAACACAAGACGGTCCTCAGCCGGCCAGTTCGCCAGCGCGTCCACCGCCCCCAGCCAGGCGTAGAGCTGCTGACAGCTGTCGCCGACCGCGATCCGCTGCGCTTCCTGGTTTCGTACTACGTGGGCAATCACTGGCGGCGAGTCCTGTGCCTCATCGAGCATTACGAAGTCGGCCGGTAGCTTTGGGTCGCCCAGTGCCCAGATCTTCAGGTAGTGGTCGTGGCCGAACGCTAACAGGCCGCCCGGGTTCAACACGTCCTCCCAGGCCTTGAGCGCGAAAGGCAGCATGTGGGTCCGTAGTTGCCGTTCCTCGGTCTTAGTCAACCCTGGCGGCATGGGCAGATGACGCTTCATCAGCACCGGATCTGCACTGTTGCAAAAGCGGCTGATCCCCTCGGTGGCGATGCGGGCTTGCGCCGCCGCGTCCAACAGCAGATGTCCGTTGACCCGTACCGGTTCGAGGATCCGGAGGATCTCCGCCGACCGCTCCGCCGGCACCCGCGGACCGAGCCGGTGACCATAGTGGCGGCCGACCGTGGCGAAGGCCAGCGAATGCCGGGTCCGGCAGTCCACGTGTTTGGGGAAGCTCGCCCGAGCGTCGTCGACGGTGACGCGGTTGAACGCGACGTACAGGCCGCGGCCGCGCAGCAGCTCGCATGCCATCTTCAGTGTGCTGGTCTTTCCGGTGCCCGCGCCAGCCTCCACCACCAGGTTCTTGCCGCGTCTGCACGCCGACAGAATTCGCTGCTGCTCTCGCGTCGGTTTGAGGCCCGGTTTCGACGGCGTAGCCGGGGTCACGGCAAGGCGGGTCGGCCCGGCCGTCGTATCCCCCCTGGCCGGAGGGGAAACCTGGCGTTGCCCGACAGACGGTGCTCCCCAGGTGAGCGACGCCATCGGCAAGCCCAGCGCTCCGTACAAGCGCTCCAGCGAGGACCGCGTGGCGGCAGCAGCCTTGATCACCTCAATCAGCCGGTCAACGCCCAGACCCGTCAGTGCGCGCTGTTCGCGGCCAGCCCCCGGGGAAAGCTCTGCGAGAGCCTGGGAGGCCCTGAACCGAAGCTGACCTTCTTCGAGCAGCGGTTCGAGGGGCGGGCAGGCTACCGTGGCTGGGCCAACTGGCTGATCCGGAGCCGATGCCCGCGTCGTCGTCGGGGTCGACCGGACTGCGATGGCCGACGCGGGCAAGGTCGGGATGACTGCGCTGGCCGCGTTGGCGGTGCGGCGCCGCTCAGCCGCCTCCTTCCGGCATGTTGTCGAGCAGTACAGCGCGAAGTACCGTCTCTTCTCTGTGCTCAGAGCTCGCTCGCACACGGTGCAAGCCGGCCCGGGCACCACGACGTCGGAATCCGTCACAGCGCGCACTGTGGCGCACTACCGACCCGGTAGCCAAACCGGCGCCCCGGGATTCACCCGGTTGGACCCGCTAGAAAACACAGACTCAGGGCAGGGCGATCTGTCCGTCCGCCGGCCTCAGCGGGTCCGACAACAGTCGGGTGCCGTTCAACGCGTCCGAAAGTCGTGGGCCCAGGGCAGTCTTTCGGAGCCGCGCACGCCACTCCACTGCCTGCTTGAGCGCGTCCCGTTCACCGACCAGCACCAGCATCTTCTTCGCCCGGGTCACAGCGGTGTAAAGCAGGTTGCGCCGCAGCATGAGGCCTCCGCCGGACAGCGACAGGGGTACCACCACGTACGAGTATTCGCTGCCCTGGGAACGGTGGACGGTGACGGCGTAGGCGTGGACCAGGTCGTCGAGCTCGTCGAAGCCGTAGACGGCTTCGTCGCCGTCGTCGAGCAGCAGCGTGACCTCGCGTAGGCCGGTGTCGATAGCGGTGATCAGCGCGCCGGTGCCGTTGAGCACGCCGGCCGGGCCCTTTCGCATGTCGTTGCGGGTCGCCATGACGCGGTCACCGAGCCGAAACGGCCGGCCGTCTGCCCAATGCTGTACATCGCCGTCTGCAACTGGGTTGACGATGTCCTGAATCGCACGGGCCAGCTCCACCGACCCGGCCGTACGCCCGCGGTTGGGGCACAGCACCTGGACCTCGCCGGGACTGGTGTTGAAGCGGGCAGGCAGGCGGCGGGTGGCGATGTCGACCACGGTCTCTGCGAGTTTCTCAGGGTTCTCCTCGGGGATGAACCAGAACTCCCCGCGGCTGACCGGCAGCTTGCCCTGGTTGATGTCATGGGCGGCCCGGACGATCGCGGACTGCCGCTTCTGGCGAAAGACCTCGGTGAGTTGGACGCGTGGGATCGCCTTGACGGCTAGCAGGTCGGCCAGGACGCGGCCAGGGCCGACGCTGGGCAACTGATCGACGTCGCCGACCAGGAGCAGGTGCGCCCCAGTGGGGATCTTCTCCAGCAGCCGTTCGAAGAGTTGTACATCCAGCATCGACGCCTCGTCGATGATGAACAGCCCCGTTTCCAGCGGGTCACGGTGGTCGAATAGCGTCGCCCCGCCCGCCGTGTGACGTGGCGGGCGGATCAGGCGATGCACCGTAGTGGCCACCATCCCGGTCAGTTCACTCAATCGACGTGCAGCACGGCCTGTCGGCGCGGCCAGCGCCACCTGCACACCCAATGCCTCGGCAACCGAGACCACCGCCTTGACCGTGTAGCTCTTCCCGCATCCCGGACCGCCCGTCAGCACAGCCACCGGGCAGGCCATCGCCATTCGCACCGCCCACTCCTGCTGCCTGGTCAGTCCAGAGACCTCCGCGCCCTTCGGCAGCGGCCCATCGCGCCAGTCTGCGGCCACGGCAAGCCGGGTATGGGCGCGGTGCAGTCGGGCCACGTGCGCAGTCACCTGTGTCTCGATGGAGAACATCCGGCGGCTGAACACACCTGGCACCTGACCGCCCTTGTATGGCAGCAGCTGCACGACCACCCGCTCCGCCGCCCTGAGCGCGTTTAGCTGCGGCACCAGCAGGTCCTCCTCGACGCCCAGCAACGCCCGGGAATGGGTGAGGAGCTCGCGCTCAGCCAGGAAGCAGTCCCCACTGCCGCCGACGTCGTCCAGAGCGAAAATCAGCCCGGCCTGTAGTCGCTCCGCTCCCACCTCCGGCCAGCCCAGGGAGAGCGCGACCTTGTCAGCCAGGCGGAAACCCAGCCCACGTACCTCCGTAAGCCGGTACGGCTTCTCCCGGACCGTCTCGACCACGGAGGCGCAGTCCACGCCGTCTGGCAGTTCCTGCCGAAAGTACTCCGCCACCTTCGGCGCCAGCGAGGGCGAAACCCCGGCCGACTGCAGCAGGATCATCAGCTCCCGCACGTCCTGATGCCGGTGCCAGGCGTCCACGATGTCGGCGTAGCGCGTCCGACCGATCAGGTGGACCTCCAGCAGCCGCTCCGGAGTCTCGTCCACCACTCGCAGTGTCTCCACGCAGAACTCCCCGACGATGGCCTCGGCCAGTTTGGGCCCGATTCCCCGCACCAGCCCCGAGGAGAGGTAGCGGCGGATCGCGTACAGCGTGGCAGGCGCGATGTACTCGCACCCCGTCACCGCGAACTCCTCGCCGTACACCGCATGCTGGCGTCTCGTTCCCGTCAAGCGCAGTGTCTCCCCTGGTTGCACCCCCAGGAGTGCCTTTCCGGACGCCTTCATTACCTCCTCGTCCGCCACCGCCATGCGCACCACAGTGAACCCGGCCGAATTGACGTGCACGACTCGCTCGACAACCCCCTCAATGCTCTCCTCTGGCACGTTTGCCTCCTCGCAGTACTGGTTCGACTCCTGACCAAGCCGACAACGACGCGCGCACCGTAACGCCATGTCAGCAGCATTCGGTGAAGCCCGGTGGCTCGCGAACTCGCCGCATCCCATGCCAGGACGGCACCATTCCCGTCTGACGCCCCTCAATCGGCAGTCACTCGATCGGTGACTAACCATCCTTCCTGTGCTGGGCCAGTCGAATGAAGAACCTCAACTAGATTCGCCCACAAACCGATTTATGCGCTGTGAGCTACAACCCACGCCGGGGCACCTACTCCGTGCCCGCTGGCCGCCCCCACCTGCTTCGAGATCTGCGTGCCAAGAACGCCACGATCGGCGACGCTGTCAAGGACCTGTGTGCCGATGACGACCCAGCCCTCTTCGAGGAACTGTCCGACGAGCTGTACAGCGCGTTCCGCACCGCATCCAATCTCACCCCCGTCCGAGCCGAGATCGCCTGCCGCTACCACCCCAACGGCGCTGTCGACCCGGATCCCCCCGAGGGCTGGGGTAAGTGCCTGCTGTGCAATGGCAACCGCCGCCGAGGCCGTCCCGTTCCGCCACCCGCCTCCAGCGGCGAGAACCTGCCGCAGGTCTACAGTTACGAACTGCCCCCGCCTCCATACAGCTTCGAGATGCTCAAGTCGTACATCTACGGCGCCAACGAGCTCATCTTCGAGCTCGGATTGGACTCAACGGACGAGGAGTTCGCCGCTGTCACCGATGAGCTCCGCCATTGCTTCGTCATCTCGCGCGAACTCGCCCGTGAACGCCCTCAGTCAGGCTGCGCTCGCCACCCCGGAGCGCCTCTGGACCCAACCGCCGACTATGCGTGCATCCTGTGCATGACCGGCCCCAAGCGCGGTACGGCCACCATCCTGCGCCCCGCCAAGAGTCAGCGGATCGCGCGGCCACGTAGCGACCGGAACGTCGCAGAGCCCGACCGTCAGTACCCGCCAAAACCAGCAGCTTTCGGTCCATGACACCGAAATGGATCCGTTGACTCTCGCAGAACGCAGGGCGGCTACAAAGAGGTTGCAGTTCGTCGACGCAAGACTGCAGTGCCATCACGGGTCGCCCAGCTAGGGGGCGGTGGCGCCCTACCCCTACTCAGTCGACGGGGAGGATCGGACGTGCCAAGACGTCTGCCCTGAGAAGGAATACTGCGCTCCTCTTCTGGATTGCTCTCTGCGTACGGTCGTGCGAAGGGGGCGTGGGTGACCGACCTGAAGGTGTTCCGGCTGGGTGGCGATGGCCGGGACGTGGAGCTGCGGGGTTCGACGGTGGCGCGGGAACGGGACTTGCAGCGGCGGGCCGAGGGGGCGCTGGAGGAGATGCTGGGGGTGCGGTTCCTGGCGTCGGAGTACGTGACGGGGCCGTGGCACCAGGGGCGGATCGACACGCTGGGGTTGGACGAGAACAACGTGCCGACGGTCGTGGAGTTCAAGCGTGGGCGCGACAGCGGACTGATCACGCAGACGATGTCCTACCTTGTGTGGCTGGCCTCGCACCGGCACGAGTTCGAGGCGCTGGTGCGCAGACAGCTGGGCGCCCAGGTCGCGGAGGCGATCGACTGGCGGCGGCCTCGGGCGATCTGTGTGGCGGGCGAGTTCTCGCGTCACGACCGGGTCGCTGCGTCTGCCCATCAGCGGGACTTCCGGGTCGACCTGGTGCGCTACCGGGTGTTCGGTCCGGAGCTGCTGACGTTGCAGCTGGTCGAGACGGTCCCGGGCTTCGCGGCCCCCGGTGCTACACAGGCGCCGGCCGCGCCGGCCACCAGGACGAACGCCGAGCCCGCCGAAGTCTCGGCAACCACGGGCTCGCAGGTGGATGTCCCGGACTGTCTGCGGGAGCTGTACGACGAGTTGGACGAGGTGCTGACCGCGGCAGGTGAGCTGGAGGTGGTGGTGCTCAAGCACTACATCGCCTACCGGCGGATGCTGAACGTGGCGTCGGTGATCTTCCGTCCATCGCCGTCGCACCGGGCGATCCTGGTGTACCTGCGGCTGGGCCCGGACACGGTGGACCTGGAGGAGGGCTTCACGCGGGGCGTTCGCGGGATCGGGCATCTGGGTACGGGTGATCTGGAGGTGCGGATCGCTTCGTCGGCGGACGTGGAGAAGGCGGTGCCGCTGATCCGCCGGGCGGTCGAGGAGTCCTAGCCGGCAGGGAAGAGGGCGGCTGGAGCTTGGTGCTCCAGCCCCTTGCACGTCTGTGGCCGCTCGGCCTGGTAGCGGTTCTCACGTCACGCTTCCGGTCCGGCGAGGGCGAAGTCGTCCTGGGTGAGGGCGGCTCGCAGTCGCTGTTCGGCGACGTCGGCGTAGTGCGGGCTGAGCTCGACGCCGATGAACTGTCGGCCTTCGCGCAGGGCGGCGACGCCGGTCGTCCCGCTACCCGTGAACGGGTCGAGGACCACGCCGTTATCGGGGCAGATCTGGACGAGCTGCTGCATGATCTCCACCGGCTTCTGGGTGATGTGCACCCGGTCCTTGCGGGGCTGGGAGGCGATGAAGTGGCCCGGCAGGTAGATCGCCCGACTCTTGTCGAGGGTGCCCTTGGTGCCCCAGCTGATGAACTCTGCGGACTGCTTGAAGCCGCCCTTGCGTGGGCGGCTGGCGGGCTTGATCCACGGGATGGTGCCCTGCCAGGTCCAGCCGGCCATCTGCAGGGCGTCGCTCGTGGTGGGTTCCTGCCGCCAGTCGGAGAAGACGATGGCGACCGCGTGCTCGGTGCTCGCCCGGTACGCCTCGGTGAGCAGTTCGGTGAGCCAGGAGCGGTAAGAGCGCTGGTCGCGGTTCTCGCCGGGGAAGGTCTGGAGGTCGTGGGCGGAACCGGTCTGTACGTACTTGGCGCGGGCGTCGCGGCTGGTGCGCTCGGAGCTGGTCCGGCCTCCGGAGTTGTACGGCGGGTCGGTGATGACCGCGTTGACGGACTCGTCGGGCAGGGTCTTCAGCACGGTCAGGGCGTCGCCTCGGTGCAGCGTGTAGGTCACGGGTTCCTCTTTCAGGGCAGGGGTGGGACCGCTCCGGGCGACGCCCGGCGGCAGCCGCCGGGAGCGGGGATGCCGGGGACGGTAGCGGCGATCGACGGCCGGACCTAGCGAGTGGTTCCCCTGGATCGGCCCTGGTCGGGGGTTGTTTGGTGCGGCCGGATTTCGCGTCTACTGTCTCGCCATGCCAACCGGGCAGGGGCCAACTCGGCCCGGCCCGGCGTGCCTTGATCCGCGCTGCCTCACGTCCAACCGGGGCTTCCAGCGGATCGCTCTCCCCTACCCCCTTGGTCCTGAGGAGTCGCTGTGTTCCGGCTGAGATTACGAGCGCGGCCGGCTGCCGCGCGTGACCCGAGACCGGCGTCCGGGAGCTACCAACTCCTCTGATCCGGGCCCGCCCTGAGCGAGGGCGGTTTCACCACCGGCGCGGTGCTGGCGACTTCTTCGCACGAGAGGCCGGCATCGCGTCCTCTTACGAATCCGGCAAGGAGCCGCTGCGATGCAGCATGCCCTGGCACACCCGTGCCCTCATCATCCACCGCCAACTACCCTCCGCCGCCCCGGTGATCGGCGGCGGCCGTGAAGAAGACCGTCGGCGCGCTCGTCGGTGTCCTCGCCTGCGGCCCGCTGATGCTCGCCCTGCCGGTGGTGATCGTCGGCGCGGGCAACGCGTCGGCCACAGCGGCCTCGTGTCCGCCCGGCGGCGCGCAGGGTGTGGACAGTTCCGCTGTCGCAGCACAGGTGGAGTCGATCCTCAAGGGCTCAAGCCCCATGTCGGCACCGAACGTGGCCGGGCTGGACAAGCCGGACGAGCAAATCCCCAACGCCAACACGATCCAGGCCACCGGCGTCGCCATGCACATCCCCGTCCGCGGGCAGATCGTTGCCCTGGCGACGGGGCTGCAGGAAAGCGGACTTCGGAACATCAACTACGGGGACCGCGATTCGCTGGGGCTGTTCCAGCAGCGGCCGTCGCAGGGTTGGGGCACGCCGGCGCAGATCATGCAGCCGGTGTACGCCTCGACGAAGTTCTACGAGGCGCTCCAGCAGGTCAGCGGCTGGCAGTCGATGACCGTCACCCAGGCCGCCCAGGCGGTGCAGCGCAGCGGGTTCCCGGACGCCTATGCGAAGTGGGAGCCGCTGGCGACCGCGTTGCAGAAGGCGATCGAGCCGCTGCTCACCCCCGCGGGAACCGCATCACCGCCGTCCGCTGGTAGTTCGACGGCAGCGCCGTCACCGTCGGCCGGCGCCGGCGCGAGCCCGACGCCGAACAACAGGAGCGGCTGCGGGATGTCGACGGCAGGCGGCGACGGCAGCGCCTTCGGGACCATCCCGGCGGGCTCGCTGCCGGCCGGGTACGCGATCCCGGCGGATGCACCGCAGCAGGTGCAGACCGCGATCCGGTGGGCGCTGGGCCAGTTGGGCACGCCGTACCAGTGGGGCGGGACGTGCGTGAATTCGCACGGCGCGGATCCGATGGGCCGTTGCGACTGCTCCTCGCTGATGCAGATGTCCTACAAGGCCGCCGGCGTCTCGCTGGAGCGGACCACCTACGACCAGGTCAAGCAGGGAACGGCCGTTTCGGCGGACGCTCTCAAGCCCGGCGATCTGCTGTTCACCCGGGGCACCGCCGCCGTGCCGGAACACGTCGGGATGTTCATCGGCTCGGGGCTCGTCGTGCAGGCCCCCAAGACCGGTGACGTGGTCAAGATCTCGACGCTTGCCGAATGGCAGCCGCAGATCCTCGCGGCCCGCCGCGTCGTCTGACCAGCACCCCTCCCCTCTCCTCCTCCCCCTTCCTGAGCTGCCTTCGCACGCCCATATTCAAATTGGAGTTCTCATGTTCCTTGCGGACGCGGTCACTCAGCTCGCCTACGACCCCGGCATCACCCCGAACGAGGGCGGCCTGCCTGGCCTGAGCGTGCTCAAGCAGGTGATGGGCAGCCTCAACCTGTTCGGGATCATCGCGATCGTCGGCGCGCTCGCGGTGAGCGCCGGGGTCTGGGCCTGGGGCCACCACTCCGGCGGCCACCAGGCCGAGGCCAACGGCAAGAAGGGCGTGCTGGTGTCCGCCGGCGCCGCTCTGCTGATCGGCGCGGCGAACGGCATCGTCGCCTTCTTCTCCGGCCTTGGCGGCCAGGTCCACTGATGCAGAAAGGTTCCTTCACCCGTGAAGGCGAGCCCGGCGGCGCATCGCATGTGCGCCGCCGGGCGCTGCTCGGCCTGGTGCTCCTGCTCGCCCTCGTCGTCCTGGCCGGCGCGCTCGCCTTCTTCACCCGCAACACCCGTGGCGGTCCCAACCCGGCGTCGGCCGTGCCGACTTCGCCCCCGGCTATCGCGTCGGCGTCGCCGACGGGCGGCGCAGCTTCGGTGCCCGTTCCACCGTCAACGCACGACCCGATCGCCTACGCGAAGGCGGCCGCGACGGCCCTCTGGTCCTACGACACCCGCGCGTACTCGCAGCCAGAGCTGGTGGCCGGCCTGCACCGGTGGCTGACGACCGAGGGCCGTTACACGGACGCCGAGTCGGTGGACCGTCTGGTGCCCTCGCCGCTGCTGTGGGGGCGGATGGCCGACTCCGGCCAGTTCGCTACCGCGACCGCTCAGGAGGCGCACTTCCCGGAGGCGTTCACCAGGGTGCTGAAGGCCGATCCGGGGGCGATCAAGCAGGCGTACATCTACGCCGTCACCGTCACCGGCAAGCAGTCGATCTCCTGGAACGGTGCCCCGCAGGGCGGGGCCGAGGACCGCTCGTCCACGCTCGCCGTCCAGTGCCGCCCCGACCGTCCCTGCGCTCTGGTCGGCCTGCTGCCGACCGTCTCGCCCTGACCCCTGCCCAGAAAGGAGGTTCCCCATGGGTGTCTGTGACGTCCCCATGATCAGCCAGGTCTGCGACGCGGTCGACGCGATCAACTTCGTCTCCGATCCGGGCAAGAGCATCACCGACGGCATCGGTGCGTGGATCACCAAGTCGATGACGGAGCTGGCGACCAGCGCCGTCAACCTCGCCTCGCAGGGGGTCAACAAGACCACCGGCATCGACCTCAACGCCGGCTGGTTCCGGCAGAACTACGAGCTGATCCTGCCGATCGGCCTGATCCTCACGGTCGGCACGTTCTGCGCGCAGCTGATCCTCGCCGCCTGGCGCCGCGACGACCGTGCACTGGCCCGCGCGGCCTGGGGCACCATGACCGGCGTCCTGTTCTCCTTCTGCGCGATCTCCTTCACCTCCGTGGCGGTGACGGTCGTCGACGCGCTGTCCGACGGGCTGTTCAAGGCGGCCGGGACCACGCTGGAGGACGCGATCCGGCGGATCATCAAGGTCTCCGAACTCGGCTTCATGTACGGCCTCGGCTGGACCATCCCCTCGGTCGTCGCCATCGGGTGCGCGATCGGCGCGTTCCTCTACTGGGGCACGATGGTCGCCCGTAAGGTCGGCATCCTGGTCCTGGTCGTCCTCGCCTCGTTTGCCGGGGCCGGCGGCGGGTGGGAGGTCGCGCAGCGCTGGCGGCGCGGCTGGATCGAGGCCACCGCCACCCTGGTGGCCTCCAAGCTCCTGATGACCATCGTGTTCATCACCGGCATCTCCGCGATCGGCAACTCCGATGCCAAGGACGGGATGAGCGCCCTCTCCGACGCCATGGCCGGTGTCGTGATCATAGTGCTCGTGCTGCTGTGCCCCTACGCCTGCTACAAGTTCATCCACTGGGCGACCGACGGCTCCGGCCACGACGACATGCACCGCACCAGCGTCGCCGGTGTCGCGGTGGCCGCCGCGGCTGCGAAGACCGCCGCCGGCCTCGCGATGCAGATGGGCACCGGTGTCCCGGCCCCGCAGGGCCCCAGCCAGGTCCCGGGGACGGACGGCGGCGGTACCTCGTCCGGCATCGATCCGACCGGGCGGGTCAGCAAGGAGGGTATCGACGCCGGGCCCGGGCAGCAGGCGACAAAGTTCCGCTTCGGCGAGGACCCGAGCGCGCCCGGCGACCGCGGACGCGCCCTGGTCACCCGGCCTGGCATCCCGGCCCTGATCACCCGGGCCTCCCCCGGTGGCAAGGGCGCGTCGCCCGCTGGTGGCCAGGAAGCACCGGCCTCCCCGGGCATCCAGAACGCCGTCTCCGGAGGCACAGTCTCCGCCCCCGGCACACCCACTGCGGCCCCAGCACCGCCCGCGGCGAGCGCACCCCCGCCGAGCGGAGCCCCGGCTCCCGATCCGGTCCGGTTCGTCTTCCCGAACCGGCCGAGCAACACCGGCACCTGACCGGCCCCCTCCCCCGGGGCGGGCGACGGCCCGCCGCCCACCCCGGGCCCCACGACCAGCAAAGGAGTCCCTCGATGCCATCCAGAAGAGTGCCGCGCCCCCGCCCGCCGCCCGCACGCTCACTCCCTCTGGAAACCCGATGTCCCCCTCGATACCCGAGCCCACCCCTGCGTCCGTCAAGTTCCCTCACCGCTCCAAGCGCGGCATCCTGCTCGGCCTGAGCGCACCGCAGCTGATCACGACCGCGGCCGCCGGCCTGCTCCTGCTCGCCGTCCTCACCACCCGCGGCGTCACCGGCGCCCTCCAGTTCCTCCCCGTCTGGGGCGCGACAGCCCCGTTCGTCATCGTCCGCTACCGGGGCCGCACCCTCGCCGACTGGGCACCGATCGCCGCCCGCTACGCGCTGCGCCGCCTGCGCGGCCAGCTGGTCTGGCTCGTACGCCCCTCCTCCCGGCCGGTGCGCGAGGGCCTGCTCCACCTGCCCGGCAGTGCGGCCAGCCTGCGCGTGGTCACCGCCCCCGACCGCCGCTACGGCGCCGTCCACGACCCGCACGCCGGCACCCTCACCGCGATCGTCAAGGTCTCCTCCCGCGCCTACGCGCTGCTCGACCCGGGCACCCAGAACGCCAACGTGAACGGATGGGGACGGGCGCTGGCCGCGCTGGCCCGTACCGGCCAGGTCGCCCGGATCCAGGTGATCGAGCGCACCGTGCCCGACTCCGGCGACGGGCTTCGCCGCCACTGGGAGGAACACGGCCGCCCCGACGCGCCGCTCGCGGGCGCCCTGTACGGCGAGCTGATCCAGAACGCGGGGCCGGCCAGCGCCCCGCACGAGGCCTACGTGGCCATCGCCCTCGACTTCAAGGGCGCCAAGCGCCTGATCAACCAGGCCGGCGGCGGACTGACCGGCGGCTTCGCGGTCCTCGCCCAGCTGACGAGCTCCTTCGAGCAGTCCGCGCGCACCGCAGGCCTCAACCCGACCGGCTGGCTGAACGCCGACGAGATCGCCGCCGTCGCCCGCACCGCCTACGACCCCAAGTCCCGAGCCGCACTCGACCGCTGGTCGAAGGACGGACGCCCGGCAGCCAACCCGGCCGCCGCCGGCCCCGTGGTCGTGCTGGAGAAGGCCGACCACATCTCCACCGACTCCGCCCACCACGCCACCTACTGGGTGGAGAACTGGCCCCGCACCCAGGTCAACCCGGGCTTCCTGCACCAGGTGCTCTTCGCCTCGGGTGTACGCCGCACCGTCTCACTCGCGTACGAGCCCAAGGACATCGACTCCGCGATGCGCGACGTACGCCGCAAGAAGGCATCGGTGATCGCCGACTCTGCCGAGCGCGCCCGCAAGGGCCAGGTCGCCTCCGAGGCCGACAGCGTGGAGTACCAGGACATCCAGGACCGCGAGCGCCAGCTGATAGCCGGGCACGCCGACGTCGCCCTGACCGGCCTGCTCACCGTCTCGGCCGACACCGAAGACGAACTGCGCTCCGCCTGCGCCGTCGTGGAGACCGCGGCCGTCGGCGCCCAGCTCGACCTGCGCCCGCTCACCTGGCAGCAGGCCGAGGCCTTCACCGCCTCCGCCCTGCCCTTCGCCCTCGCCGCGTGATGCTGGCCGCCCCCACCACCGCGCAGGACTTCGTCCCCTACGCGACCGCCGCGATCGACTTCCACCGCGCGCTCAACATCCCGACGGGCCCCCTGGTCGCATCCCGTGCCGAACTCGACTCGCTCCACGAGCACTTGGTCTCGCTGCACGGCCTGCTGGACGCCCACACCCAGCGCACCGCCCCGCTGCTGCCCGGCGAGGGCGACCACCTGAAGGCCGCCCGCACCCGGCTGTGGCAGGCCGCCGACCACCTCCACGCCGCCTACCACAGCTCACCCCGGCCAGGCACCGGCGAGGTCCCCAGTCCGGACGCCTGCCGGACCCGCCTGCCCGAAGGCGCACCCGAGCTGACCATCTGCCGGCGCCACCAGGAGACCGCCCAGCTGGTGCGCCGCCGCACCACCCCCGCCGACCTGCACGCCCCGTTCACCGGCCTCGTCCGCCGCTGAACCCGACCAGCCCGGATACGTGATCATGCCCAGGAACCGCGCCACCGCCAGCCAGCTCTTCGTCCCGCGCAAGACCACTCGCGCTCAACAGCGCGCCGCGCGCGCCGAGTTCGCCGAGGCCCGCACCAAGGCCCGCCTCGCCCAGGGCCCCACCGAGCGCCGCGAGCACGAGGGGGCCGACCCCGAACTGCAGCCCACCTACCCCGCCGCTGGGCGGCCGGGCCCCGCCTCCGCCCGCGGTGGCCGGCTCCGTCTCCCCAAGCACCGCATGACCACCGCCGTCGCCGGCGGGGCCTACCCCTTCCTCGCCGAGGCCGGCCTCGGTGCCGAGGGGATCTTCATTGGCCGCGACCTCCACGCCGAGGGCAGCTTCTGCTTCGACCCCTTCACGCTCTACAACTCCGGCCGCATCGACGGGTTCACGAACCCGAACGCGATCCTGTGCGGCGTCATCGGCATGGGCAAGAGCGCGCTCGCCAAGTCGATCGCGACCCGCGCAATCGCCCACGGCTACAAGATCTACGTGCCCTCCGACCCGAAGGGTGAGTGGTCCGGCCTGGCCGAGGCACTCGGCGGGCAGACCATCGCGCTCGGCCCCGGCCTGCCGGGACGCCTGAACCCCCTCGACACGCCGCCGCAGCCGGACGGGGTGAGCGAGGAGGACTGGACCAGCGAGGTCCGCAAGCGCCGCCTGCTCCTCCTGGCCAGCCTCGCGGCCACCGTCCTCAAGCGCGATCTGCTGCCGATGGAGCACACCGGCCTGTCCGCCGCCCTCGACCTGGCCGTCGCCGACGCCAACTCGGTCGGCACCGTGCCGCTGCTCGGCGACATCGCCCGCCTCCTCGGCACCCGCGACCGCCTCGACACCACCCTCGGCGACGAAGGCCGGATCGGCCACGCCGCCGACGACCTCGCCCACGCCCTGCGCCGCCTGGTCAGCGGCGACCTGTCCGGCATGTTCGACGCGCCCTCCACCGTGACGTTCGACCCGAACGCGCCGATGCTCTCCATCGACCTGTCCCGCCTCGGCAGCAGTGGCGATGACACCGCTCTCGTCCTCGCGATGACCTGCGCCTCGGCGTGGATGGAGGCCGCGCTCGCCGACCCCGCCGGCGGCCGCAGGTGGGTGATCTACGACGAGGCGTGGCGGATCATGCGCCACCTCGGCCTGCTGGAGCGCATGCAGCAGCAGTGGAAGCTCAGCCGTGGCCTGGGCATCGCCAACCTGCTGATCCTGCACCGGCTTTCCGACCTGCTGTCCGCGGGCGACGCCGGATCGCGCGGACGCGTCCTCGCCGAGGGCCTGCTCGCCGACTGCTCCACCCGGATCATCTACCGCCAGGAACCCGACCAGGTCCAGGTGTCGATGTCCCTGCTCGGCCTCACCGGCGTCGAGGCCCAGGCCATCGCCGCCCTCACCCGCGGCCGGGGCCTGTGGAAGGTCGCGGGCCTGAGCTTCATCGTGCAGCACCTCCTCCACCCGCGCGAACGCGAGCTCTACGACACCGACTTCCGCCTCGCGGCCTGAATGACCGACATCAACTTCCTCGTCCTACCGTGAATTCCCGGTGCCAAGCGTCGATCCACTCGTCGCACTGGCCCGTGCACGCGGGATCACGTGGCCGCGATCTGACGCTGGGCGTACTTCGACCGTGACAGCAGGCCAGGAATGGCATCGAAGCGGTAAACGTATTCCCGCCACATCCGAGCCGTCTCGGCCGTGCTGTCGATGCAGGCGGTGTAGCTGCGGCAGTTCTCCGGGTCGAGGAGCTCCTTGATCCCGACCAGGTCGAGGTCGGCTCCCGACAGGGTGGAATCGGCCTCGGCGATGGGCGTGCCGGCACCGCCGGCGCCGATCGCCTTCCGCACCTTCGCCACCGCGTCGGGATCCCAGAGGCGGTCGCGGCGCGGCGGCGACTCCGGCAGGTGGGTGGCGTGGCGACGGGAGGTGATGGTCATCAGTGTCCAGCCGTCGAAACAGTGACGGATCGCCGTCGGCATGTCGGTGGAGCAGGTGAGGTAGGTGAGGTAGTCGGCCAGGTCCTCCATCTTCACGCCTTCTCTGAGGAGCATGGAGCAGGAGTTGAAGTCGTCGCCGGGCTTGGTCTCGTCGTGGGGGATCTGCCACATGTCGTGGGCGAGCGCCGTGGCGATCTTCCATTCGTCGAGCAGCGGGTGGCCGGACAGCCCTGCGTAGTAGCCGTTCTGGGCGACCTGGACGTCGGAGCCGGCATCGAGGGCACGCAGCGCCAGCCGGTCCGGCAGCGGCACCACGGACGGGTCGTGATAGCGGGTGGTCAGCCTGGTCGCCATGTTGGACACCAGGTTGCCCAGGTCCGGCACCCATACCTGCTCGACCGCACCGGGTCGGTCGAGGTGGGGGTGGAGGTGGTCGAGTGCGACCTGCGCGAGCTTCCCGACTTCCGCGGCGCAGGTCGGCCCGGCGTAGTGCTGGTCGACCAGGGCGGTGACCGGCCAGAAGTGCATGGTGGCGATGACCACGTCGACCGGGACGTCCGCGGAGTGGCAGTGGGCGGCCCATCTGGACGCTGACTCGCAGGCTCCGGAGACCGTCTCCTGCGCCGTGCGCCACATCTGTGCGCTCCCCCGGCCTCCGCCGAGAACACAGGGCCGGGCGGGCAGGTCGACCCGGTACTCGTGGGCGGCGACCTGGCGGAGATACGGCTCCACCCACCGCAGCATCCGATCACCGGGGTGGGCGGCGGCACGGGCAGCGAGCGCGCCGACTACGCCGATCAGGGGATCGTCGGTGGCGAGCCCGCCGCCTGCGGGGCGGGAGTGCAAGCGCCACCTGCCTTCCCTGTCGATGCGGTCGAGTGCGGAAGCGGCCTCGTCGCCGAGCACGTAGTCGACCGGCTCGCTCATTGCCACGGCGGCGCAGAAGGGACGGAAGCCGTCGTCGGCGACCCGCCCGGGATCGCGGTAGAGGTCCAAGAGGTCGACTTTTGACGCTGCCGGCATGGCCGTTCCCCTCTCCACCGCCCAGCGTCCCGCAGGACCGCTGACAGCACGAGCGCTTCCATCAGCACAACAGAACACAACACCAGCAGGCAACGGGACCAAGAGCGATTCGGTCACCTCATAGCTCGATGCCGGTCGGAAGTTCTTCACCTCAAGCCCCAGGCCCCCCTTGCGTTTTGATGCCCGGGCTGGCCTGCAGGACGGACCGCTACCTCCCAGCCGCCACGACCCGGTCTCGGACAGCCGTACACGGCCTTCCAGCAGATCCCGATGAACGCAGGAAGCTCTTGCAGCAAGGTCGAGCCCAGATGCTCCAGAACCACCGCCCTCGCGGCGAACCAGCGCCCCGAGCTGGGCCGAGCGGCTGACCAGCCCCGCCTCCCCACACCGACGTCGCCCCTCGTCGCAGTCCTGGCGGAGCAGTTGGCCGATTACTTCGTCCGGCCTTGCCCCGTAAGCCCCGGCAGGAACATCACCGGCCTGCGCGACCAAACCTGAGGCTGGAGTTCGCTTCCGGTCCGGCCCGGTCACGGTCGCCGTCTGCGGCCCACCTCGGGGTGACTGCCTACCACGACATCAAGGCCGGACCAAGTCCCGGGGCCCCGGCATCATCGGCGCCCCGACCACCGCCCGGTCGCGCACGCCGCAGGAGCACGCCATGCAACCCGACCAGCTGATCGTCCGGTTCACCGACAACGGCTTCGGTGTCACCGCCCACATCCACGGCCCGGACACCCCGTCCGACCGTGACACCACCGGTCCGGGCCGACGCTACCCACACGTCACCCGCCCCCTCGCTCAGCGGGGCCTTGAGACCGGGGTCGAGTTCGGGGCGGACGACTACGTCGTTGTCGCGGGGCTCCCCGACGGGACCTGGCTGACGATCTCGCCGCAGCCCGAATACGGACGACCGGAGGTCCCCGGGTTCCCGGACGCATGGCTCGTGACCCGGGACGACCCTGACGACCCCGAGGTGTTCGAAGTCGTCTACGACAGCACGCCCAACGGGCCCAACGCCCGTAACGGGGGAAGTGTGCCCGAGCTGCTCGCCGCGGTCGACGAGCAGCTGGACAGCCTCGGCGTGCCGTCCCGCGACCAGGTCCAAGCCGTACGAACAGGGGCCGAGTCCGCCCTCCACCGCGCAGGGTTCGTCCCTATCGTGCGGGTGCACGAGACCCATCACCGACTTCCCACCGCGATGGTCGACCCTGTGGAGCGCCAGGCAGCCGTGACACGGGCCGCCGACTACCTGCGCGCAGGCGGGTACGTCGTCGCCGGCCCAGCCAATCTGGTCAACCCGGGCCGCACGCAGGCACTTCCCCCGTCGCGGTCGCTGGCCCAGGTCACCGAGGCCATCGCGGGGGCCGGGCACACCCGCGATGCGGTCGAGGCGCTGAGCGAGCTGACCGCACCCGGTGACGGGGCCCTCGACCGGGTCGTCGGCGTCCTCCAGGAGACGGCCTCCTGGTGGGAGGGGCTGGGCGGGGCGTCCGATCCGCACTACGCGGCGCGCCTGCGGTACATCGCGACCATGGCCGAGGGCTATGTGCAGGAGGTCCGGGCGATGCGTGGTGACCTCGCCGACCGGCACACCGCCCACCCCAGCCTCGCACGTCCCGCCGTGCAGAGCCCGGTGAGCGGCTTCGATGCCCGGGTCCTCGCCGCCCTCTCGACATCATCTGCCTCCGCCCGCACCCTCACCGGCCACCCGGCCGAGGCCGTTCCCGCCTCGCCCGCCGGCCATGGCCGTTCCGCCGGCCCCCGCCGCTGAGGTCGTCTCCGAAGGGTGCCGTTGTGCCGCGCCGCGACAGACCGCTCCTCGCCCCGCTCCCCTCACCGTCCCTACCGCGAAGCGGAGTTCCACCGTGCCCTCCCCCGATCCCGGTCAGCCGCCGGAAGTCGTCATCGGGCGTCATCCCGACCACGGCATCGTCGCCGCGCTCCCCAGCCACTCGGCCGCCGCCCAGTGGATGCTGGAACGCCTTGAGTTCCAGCGGGTTCCCGGCCACACCCCAGCCTGTTCGCGCTCGCCGACCAGCAGCGCGAGGCCGACGAACGCGCCGCCTGGGCCGCCAAGCTCCTCACCGGTGCCGGCTACCGCGTCGACACCGACATGGCCCTGGCCCCCGCGAACTCCATCCAGGCACCACGGGTCCTTGCGCACACCGGCATTGACGAGCCCGAACGGCACCACACGTCCGCTCCGGAGCCCGAGGTCGCCTTCGCCGAGCATCCCCGGCTCGGGATCGTCGCTGCCACCGCCGACACGATTAACGCCGTCGAGCGCGGCGGGGCGATCCTCGAAGCCCACGGCTGGCAGTTCAACCACGTCCTCGACGTCTACACCCTTCCCGCCGGCACCGTCCGCGGCGAGTCGCTGGAACGCCTGGCCGCCGCGACCACGGCGATGCACCGGGCGGGCGACCTGCGCGTGGCCGTGCAGCCACAGCTCGCCGAGGACGTCACCGCCCGCCGCGCGCCACTCCGCCCGACGTTCACCACGCACAAGTTCCGCGTCGAGGAAGGCGCCCTGGCCCCACGGCCCGGAGCTACCCCGGCCGCCGGCCCGGTTCCGGTCGGTGTCGACCCGCGCATCGCCTTCGCCCGCGCCCGCTGACCAAGCCCACCCATCCACGCTCAGGAGAAATCCCGTGTCCGTTCCCACCTCGCCCGACGATCCCGCCATCGACGTGGCGATCTTCCGCCACCACCAGCAGCCCGACGTCTACGCCTCGCCCGGCCACATGCCCGCCTCGGTCGCAGAAGCGGTCATGCCGGCACTCGGCTTCGAGCCCGCCCCGGACATGCCCGGCTGGTTCCGGCTCACCGATCCCCAGCGCGGCAGCCAGCAACGCACAACCTCCGCCGTCCGTGCCCTGCGCACGATGGGCCACCGCATCGACGCCGATCCCGAGTTCGACGCACCGAGCAAGGCCCGGCGCGCCGACGGCGAGCCGGACGTCGCGATCGGCGAGCACCCGGAACTGGGCATCGTCGCCGCCGTCACCGGCCACCTGCCCATCGACCCGTCCGGCCTCCTCACCCAGGCCGACTGGCAGCATCTGCCGGACCTCGGCATCTACCGCGCCCCCGGCGACGCCCTCGACGCCGTCGCCCATGCCACCGCCCGTCTCCAGCGCGGCCGGTACACCGTCGCCGTCCAGCCCGCCCTCGCCGAAGCCGTCCGCGCCCGGGGCACCGACACCCTCGAACGTGTCCGGGCCCACGTGTTCCCCGGCGCCGAGGAGCGGCTCGCCCAGCTGCGCACCGAGTACGAGCGCCGGCCCGCCCCGCCCACGGCGCCCTCCATCCCCGGCCAGCGACACCGCTGACCAGCTGACCACCCACCCCCCTATCAAGGAGCAGAGCAGATTTGGCCGTGAAGAAGGTCTGGCAGATCACCCACTCGTGCGGGCACGAGGCGGAGCGGGACCTCGGCGGCCGCCCGGCCGACCGCCGTGCCGGATTCGCCGAGTGGCTGGCCAAGCAGGAGTGCACCGATTGCTGGCGCGCGGCGAAGGAAGGCGACGAGACGGAGAAGGCGGCGTGGCTGGAGGCCAGGCGCGCCACCGAGCAGGCCGAATCCGACGCCTGGTCCGAGCGGTACCGGATGCCGCCGCTGGAGGGCACAGAGAAGGGCATCGCCTGGGGCGTTCGTTGCCGCCACCAGGTGCTCACCGCCTCCTACACGGCGCTCGTCCTGGACGGCGGCATGCCGGAGCCCGAGTGGGAGCAGATCGAGGACCAGGCCCGCACCGTCACCCGAGCAGGCTGGTGGATCAACCAGCGCGCCTGCGAACCCGCCGACCTGCCCGAGCTGCTGGCCGCCGCGACGGACGCCGACCGGCCCACCGAGAACCCCTTCGTCTGACCCCGGCTCCCGGTGCCCGGCGGCCACTACCAGCCGCCGACGGCCGGGCCGAACCGCGGATCCTGCGGATCCTCGTCCCGGTCAGCCCGCGCCGCCGGGCACCGCCCTCCGATCGCCTGGAAGGGGACGCCGTGATCGCCCACCTGCAGCGCGCCGCCACCACGGCCGCACTGATCCCCGCCCTCTACGGGCAGGATGATCCCCGCTACCGGCTGCGGCCCCGGCTGATCGCCGCCGACTACCGCGGTGCCGACAAGCAGCTGCCCCTCTTCGGCGACCCGCAGGAAGTCCTGGGCGGCGGCGTGCTGGACGCCCCGGCGAGGCAAATCGGCGCCCGCGCGCCCGACCGGCCGGTGTGGCTGTGCTCGGTGCGCTCGGACCCCCGTCAGCCGGACCTGACCGACGCCCAGTGGGCCGACGTCGCCCGCCGCGTGGTCGCCGCGACCGGGCTCGCCCCGGACGGCGACCCCAACGGCTGCCGATGGGCCGCCATCCGCAACCTCGACCGGTCGGTGCACATCGTCGCCACCGTCGTCCGCGAGGACGGCCACATCCACGGCTCGTACCGGGACGCCTTCCACGTGCAGGCCGAGTGCAACCGCATCGCCGCCGACCTCGGCCTCACCCGGTCCGCCCCCTCCATCACCACCGCCAAGGACTACCGGATGCCCACCCCCGTCATCACCATCAGCACCGAGCCCAGCGGCAGCGTCACCGCCAAGGGCTCCAGCGACGACCTCTCCGCCGCCCTGCTCCGCACCGCCGGCTTCCGGCAGACCGACGACTGGCACGGCCGCCGCCACCGGCTGCCCACCACCACCGCCCCCGCCGACCGAGCCGCCATCGCCACGCACGCCACCGAGATGCTGCGCGCCGCCCGCTACACCGTCGACCTCGACCCCAGGCTCGACGCCAGCAACCTCCCCACCACCGCGACCCACGGGCTCGGTACGGCGGGCGAGCAGATCCTCCAGCTGACCGATCAGATCCGCGGCGCGACGACGTTCGCCGAGGCCGCCGGGGTACTCGACGAGCTGCTCGACCCCGACGGCGGCGTTCTCGTCCGCCTCCAGGAGGCGCTGGAGGCCGCCTCCGAGCAGGTCACCGATCTCGACCCCGACCAGTACGAGCTCGCCGACCGCTTCGGGCTCGCGTCCGAACAGCTCACTGCCGCCCAGGCCGACCTCGCCGGTGCGGTCGACGAGGTGCAGCGCGCCCGATCCCACCAGGCCAACCCGGACAGCACCCAGGCGCCCATGTCCACCGCCGCAGTCAACGCGGCGCTCGCCGTCTCCCCGGCCGCCGCAGCCCTCGGCCTGCGGGCGGGCACCGTCCCGGCAGCAGCCGTGCCGGTGACGGCAGGATCCGCCGCCGGCCGTGGACGCTGACTCCGACCCCCTTCTGATCCAGGAGCCTTCAATGCCCGAGTACTACTCATCGATCGGCGAAGCAATCGGCGCTGCCATGCAGCACAACATCCGCCTTGCCCACCGCGACGGCCCGACCCAACCGCCGCTCCAGACCGGGCATTTCCCTCCCACGCCACCAGCGACAGCAAAAGGACGGACCGTCATGGGCAACCTCGCCGACGCCTACGGCACCGACGTCGAAATCTACGAGGGCGCCGACGGCCAGATCCGGGCCGACTGCCGCACCGACGCCCCTCTCCGGGTCGAGCGCATCCTGCGCGAGTTCGGCTTCACCGCCCCGCCCGACCCCGGCAACCCCGTCTCCTACAGCCTCCCGCCGCACCGGCCCAGCGCTGACCAGCGAAGCGCCGCGTCCGGTGCGGCCGGCCTGCTGGACGACACCGGGTACCGCGTCGCCATCGAACCGGAGCTGGTCGTCGGCTACGTCGGCCTGGACAGCATCAGTCTCCCGGACGAGCAGCGCCTTGCCGCCGCCCGCCAGACCTCCCCGGCCGCCACGGCCACCCCTGCCCCGGCACCGGCCGCAGCCCCGCCGGCCGTGACCCGGCCGACCGGCCGCACCCGCTGAAACGCTTCTCCAGCGCATCGAAGGAGTTCAGGCCCATGACGATCCGCACGAGAGCCGAGCGCGCCCCGCCCGCCGCCCGCTCGCACCCTCCAGGACCCTCCCTTGCCTGCCCCGCGCACCAGCGCGCCGTCGGCCAGCACCGGCTCGGACGCGCTCCTCTACCTGCTGTTCGGCATCCTCGGCGCCGCCCTCGCCTTCGGCAGCCTCGCCTGGCTGACCGGAAACCTCACCAACTACTGTTTCGGCTCCGGCGGTTGGACTCCGTTCCGCGCCACCGACGCCCTGCTGCACCCCGACCATCTGTGGCCCCACCTGACCCCCACCGAGCTCCAGGTGGGCACGCGCGTGGTCCCCGGGCTGCTCACCGTCCTCCTCGGCGGCACCGCGTTTGGCATCGTGCTGCGGCGGCGCGCCGGGGCGAAGAGCGGACTGGCCCGCCGCGCCGACATCGCCCCGCTCCTGGACAAGGAGATCACCGACAAGGCCCGCAGCCTGCGCCCGAGCCTGAAGGACCAGAAGGAGATCGCCCCGGCCGACCGCGGGATCCTGGTCGGCACGCTCTCCCCCGGCCGGGCCGAAGTCCGCGCCTCCTGGGAGGACGTGATGGTCGCCATCATGGCGCCCCGCTCCGGCAAGACGAGCGGCATTGCGATCCCCGCGATCCTCGCCGCCCCCGGGCCCGTCCTGCTCACCTCGAACAAGGCCGCCAACGACGCCTACACGGCGTGCGTCGACGCCCGCGCGAAGGTCGGCACCGTCTGGACGCTCGACCCGCAGCAGATCGCCCACCATCCGCGCGAGATGTGGTGGGACATCCTCGCCGACGCCCGCGACCTCGCCGGAGCCAAGCGCCTCGCCGGACACTTCGTCACCGCCTCCGTCGACGAGTCCAGCGGCTCCGACTTCTGGTCCACCGCCGCCGCCAACACGCTGGGTGCACTCTTCCTGGCCGCCGCCAGCCACCGCCGCCCGATCACCGACGTGCTGGCCTGGCTCGCCTCCCCGGCCGACCGCACCCCCGTCGACCTCCTCGGCGACGCCGGCCACCACGCCGTCGCCGCCCAGCTCCAGGGCACCGTCACCGGAGCGACCGAGACGCGCGACGGCATCTACGAGACCGCGCGCCAGTACGCCAGCTGCCTGCTCGACCCCGAGATCGCCGCCTGGGTCACCCCCACACCCGGCCTGCCCGAGTTCAAGCCGTTCGACTTCGCCTCCTCCCACGACACCCTGTTCCTGCTCAGCAAGGACGGCGGCGGCAGTGCGAGCGCGATCATCGCAGCCGCGGCGGACGCGATGATGCGCGCGGCCGTGATCGTCGCCGAGCGCAACGGCGGACGCCTCGACCCGCCCGCCCTCTGCGTCCTCGACGAGGCCGCGAACGTGTGCAAGATCAGCGACTTGCCGGACCTCTACTCCCACCTCGGCAGCCGGGGCGTCATCCCGGTCACCATCCTCCAGTCCTACCGGCAGGGCCAGCGCTGCTGGGGCGAGGCCGGCATGGACGCCCTCTGGTCCGCCGCCACCACCAAGATCATCGGCTCCGGCATCGACGACGCCGACTTCGCCGACCGTCTCTCCCGGCAGATCGGCGAGCACGACGTGCAGACCGTGTCCGTCTCCAACTCCGACGCTGGCAAGTCGACTTCGGTCTCGATGCGCACCGAGCGGATCCTGCCGCCGGACGAGATCCGCGCGCTCCCCAAGGGCAAGGTCCTGCTGTTCGCCACCGGCATGCGGGTGGCGATGCTCGATCTCAAACCCTGGTACAAGGAGCGCTCCGCCAAGGAGATCGGCCCGGCCTCCGCCCGCGCCACCCAGGCCATCACCGACCGGGCCCTCGCGAAGAGCGCCACCGGCTGCGACCTCTTCGAGCTCTCGGCCTGACCACCCCGCCCCGCGGTACCGGCCGACATCACGGACCGGCCAGCGCCGCCCACTCGCCGCCGAGGCAGGCGTCAAGCGATGGGTCCTGACCCACAAGCATCCAGACCTCCGTGAGGAATTCGAGGACGCGAGAGAAGCGGCCAACGGAATCCCAGCCGCGTTCCAAAACCTCCACGCGAAAGCCAGCAACCTCGAAACCGCGAACCAGTGACTCCGCCAAGAGAAGGCCGAACTCGCCGAACGAACCGAGGTATATGCCCAATTCACCAAGGCCCTGCAAGCTGATCTCGCGAAGCTCTGCGAAGCCAAGAAACTACCGACCAATGTCCGCCACCTTGCCACCATCGCCCATGAGCGAGACCCCCATCGGTAAACTCGGCCCGCATCAACTCCAACCTAAGGGATATTACCCTCAGCCGTTCTAACCCATCCCGGAGTCAGACGTCCTTTCGTCTTACTGCCAAGCTTCTCAAAGCGGGAGAGGTGCTCAAAGTACTTCCCGAGACGCCTAGTCGGTACAGCCAGCGCTCCCGCTGCACCTCCCACGCCACTTCCACCCAACTGTATGTAGACCGGAAACGGGGCGAGAGCGAAAGATACTAGAACGCTCGAAGCGGCAGCCATCGTGGTGGAAATAGCACTATCAATCCACCATGGACGGGCAATCATTCCGGCATTCCGAGCGACTACTGCACTAAGCTCACGAGCCTCATCCTCAAATGAGGAAGTCTCCTCGAGGGCCCGCCGCATTCCAGCCCTGGCCTGAAGATAGGATCGAACGCGGACAAGGCCGTCAACATAAAATGCCATCCTCCTCTCCGGATTCGGCTGGAGCAATGCACCCCCCAGAATAATCCGAGATAGATATTCCATTCCATTCGAGAGGATGATTTGCCTATCAGTTTCGACATCAGGAAGAATGAGGCGCCGCATGGGGTGATGAACCATATGGGCACCACCGCGACCCTTTGATGCGACTATCTCGTGATAAGGTCCGCGGGCAAGCGCCGCCGCCACATAAGCAGCCTGAAGTACCTTTAATTCATCGGACGCAGACTTGACTATAGCGTCCAATTCCCTGGGGTTCAAGGTCTTTTCGCGCAGATCGCGGAGCGACTCTTCCGGCACCTCGCCAGCGACGAAATCGACCTGCGAAATTATGCGGCTGATTGCCGGTATCAACTCGCGATCATACAGGCCACCCAACCTTGGGATATGTTCAGGCCACCCTATTCGAACAGCAGACTCTATCCATGGCTCAAATAGCCCATGATGTCTTCCAGAGTCTTGGAATAGTTCATCGAGCTGCTCGGCTATATCTCTTGAGTTTTGGGCCATCCAATAGAGAGTCCGATCCAGGGCCCGACTCTCCGCCCTGCGCGTTGGTTTCGAATTAACTTCCACCATCCCCCCGAGGCCCATGAGGAGATCTCCGTACTCAAAGTCGGCCCCATGACCAGTTCTAGATCCCGAAGGAGGCGGAGGCAGTACTACCTTCTGACCAAGTAGCAATGCGGTACTCTCTAGTGAGGATTCCCATCCCCATTCAGACTCAAGCCCTCTCCCTCGATCGAAAGCTCCGATTAGTTCGTAGATTGTTGCTGAATCAATGTATTACTGCCCCATGGCTCACCCCAATCTCGGCAAGCTAATTCAGGAGGCACTGCATGTCATCCAATTCGCCACGTCTGGAAATAATCTCCCTGATCACTACTATCCATGCTGCCACCTGGCTCCACGTATTTCAACCGCCAAGTGTTGCCGTGGCTCGCTTGAGACCACGCGAGACGTGAGGTGCCCCCAAAGGCACAAGTGCTCACGGCCTTTTAGCAAGCGGCATGTACCCCGTCAGCTAGTTCGCCACACAACAGGCGATCTCGCTACGCCCAAGAGCGGACGGGGCCAATCCACGTGCCAAGCCGCCGGGCGCCGCATGGACAGGTACGCCGCCATGTAACAGCGTCGAACGAGGGACAGATGCGCCGGGGTGCAGAGCACCTCGCTCATGCTGCTCGCCGCCGAGGGCCACCTGCCGCGCCTCGACGTCGCGATCTTCACGGACACCGGCTGGGAGCCGCGGGCCGTCTACGAACACCTCGACCGGCTGGAGCGGGAGGTCGCGGAACCGGCCGGGATCCCGATCCTGCGGGTCGCCTCCGGCAACATTCGCGACGACGCTCTCGACCCGACGAAGCGCTTCGCGTCGATGCCTCTGCACATCCTCAACCCCGGTGGCGGCGAGGGCATGTCGCGCAGGCAGTGCACAGTCATCTGCACCCTCCTCCTCTCGTTGGTCATCGCGACGCTCAGCGCGATCGACGAGGAGAAGCCAGTGGAGCTACAACATGAACTGATCGAGGGACGGGCCGAGTTGCCCCGAGTGGGAGCGGTCGTTCCCGCAGAGGGCGCCCATCCGCCGCACATCGTGGTGAATGGGTACGGCGAAGAGATCGAGGTAGCCACCGCCTACCTGCGCGACCTGGCGCTCAACGACTGCAGCCCGCTGACGGTCCGCAGCTACGACTACGGCCTGCTGCGCTGGTTTCGGCTGCTGTGGCTGCTGGGGGTGGCGTGGGGCAAGGCGACCGAGTCCGAGGTCGCGGTCCTGGCGGGATGGCTGCGGATGGCCTCGAACCCGCAGCGCCAGCGGAAGCAGCCTGGCGGGGCCGCACCGGGCTCGGTGAATCTGAAGACCGGCAAGCCCGCCCTCCGCGCGGGCTACGCGCCCCGGACGATCAACCACGCGCTGTCGGTCGTCAGCGGCTTCTACGGGTTCCACGCTCATCAGGGCAACGGGCCCGTGGTGAACCCCGTCCCGGTCAACCCGCAGCGTCGGCGTGCTCTCTCGCACCGAAGCCCGCTGGAGCCGCGTCCGGTCGTCGGGCGGGCCCGGCTCCGCCGACCGGCCGCCGCGTTCCATCCCCGACCGGCACTGGGACGAGCTGTTCGATCGCATGGGATGTGAGCGCGACCGTGCCTTGCTGGAGTTCTACGTCTCCAGCGGAGCGCGCGCCGTCGAGCTGCTCGGAGTCGGGGTGGACGACATCGACTGGGCGGGCCAGCGGATCTACGTCATCTCCAAGGGCACCCGGGAGCGCGAAACGGTGCCGGCTTCGCCACAGGCTTTCCTCCGGCTGGCTCGCTACCTCGACGAGGTTGGCACCCCCGCTGGGGGCGAACCGGTGTGGCGGACCCGGCACGGCGCCGACCGGCCCCTGTCCTACTCGGCGATGCGCCGGGTGATGCAGCGGGCCAACGTGCTGCTCGGGACGAACTGGACGCTTCACGATCTGCGCCACACGGCAGCATCCCGGATGGCCAACGGCGGCAAACTCACCCCCGTCGAGGTACAGGCGATCATGCGACACGCCAACATCCAGACCACCAGCCGCTACCTGACGGCGCGCGTGGAGGAGATGTTCGACAAGCTCGCCGAGTACTACAACACCCCTCGGCCCGATACGAGTTACCCCACCGGATACGCCGCTGACGACATCAAGGCGGTGTTCGGTGCCTAGGTCAACCGCTAGCTCGACCACCGGCGTCAGCCGCCGGCACGGGCCCGTCGTCGAGGGGCTCACCTTCTCTAGCCGCTTCGTGGGCGGTGCGATGAAACCCGAGCCTGCCGTCTCCGACCCGCTTCCGCGACCGCACGGCGAGCTGTCGACCGCGTCCATCAGCCACATCTCCCAGCTGGCCGTCGACGTCTGGGAGGACGCTGCCACCGTGACGCGCTACCAGCGTGGCCAGGCCACCCGCGAGATCCTTCAGTACCTATCCACCCACCCCGGCCAGACCTGGCAAGAGCGATGGGACGCCAGCCCGCTGGGCCAAGGGCTCATCAAGGCGAGCGAGCTCGGGGCCCGCCGGACGACCGGCGTCGCCGTTACCCCGGGGGTCCGCACGCTGTTCTGCCTCCGTGTCGTCCAGCCCTCGATGTTCACCTTCCGCCGCAACCAGCTGAACAATTTCACGCCGCTGTTCGTCACCGCGCAGAACGACCCGCTGCTGACCAGGTTCGAGGAACACGTCGCCGCGCAAGGGCTACGGCACAAGCACGAGCGGGAAGCAGTGCTCGACATGTGCACCCTCCTGACCTACCAGGGTGTCGCCCTGGCCGACGTCACCCCTGCCTCGATCCTCCAGTACGCGCACGACAACCGGGCGGCACGCTGTCGCCTACAGCCAGGGCAGCCGCAGGCCAACCGGCTCTACGGGCACGGGATGTGGACTGCTCTCATCGACATGGGGCAGTTCCCGCCCTCCACCCCCACCACCATGAGGGCCGCGATGATGCGTGGCCAGCGGACCATCGAGGAATTGGTCGGCCAGTACGGTGTCCGCGATCAGGCCGTCCGTCGGCTGCTGGTCGACTACATCAGTCGACGGCGCGCTGACCTGGACTACTCCAGCCTCAAGCAACTCGCGCTGCTGCTGGTCAAGCACTTCTGGGTGGGGATCGAGGAGCTCAACCCTGACCAGCAGGGGCTCCAAATCGATCCCGACCTGTACACACGGTGGCGCGAGACTATCCGACTCAAGGAGGACGGCACCCACCGTAGGGGTCAGGACGACATCGTCATCTCGGTCCGAAGCTTCTACTACGACCTGCACACCTGGGCGGCGGACGAGCCCGAACGCTGGGCACCCTGGGTCGCACCGTGTCCGGTTCCCCCGGGCGAGTTCCACGGCCTGGGCCGCCGGCGACGCAAGGAGAACGAGCGGACGGCCGACCGCACCCGCCAGCGCCAACCTCTGCTGCCGATCCTGGTCGAGCACGTCGAGACCCGCTACGACCAGGCCCGGCTCCTTCTCGAACGAGCGGACAAAACCGCCGACGGAGGAGAGTTCACCCACGCCGGCACCACCTATCGCCGGGTGATCAGCGAATCGGACCAGAAGCTCCTCCGGCACGGTGACCCCGTTCCCACCCGCATTGTCAACCTGGACAGCGGGCGGCTGATGCACATCGGCACCGAGGAAGAGGCCGCCTTCTGGGACTGGGCAGCGGTCGAAACCCTGCGGCACTCCGGCGTGCGCATCGAGGAGCTGTGCGAGCTGACCCACCTCAGCATCCGCCAGTACCAGCGCTCGAACGGCGAAGTCATCGCCCTCCTTGTCATCGCGCCGTCCAAGACCGACCGCGAGCGCGTCATCCCGATGTCCGCCGAGCTGTTCCACGTCATCGCCTCGATCATCCGCCGCCACGGCCGCCGAGGAAAGCCGATCCCGCTGGTCAGCCGCCACGACCCGCACGACAAGGTCTGGAGCGCACCGATGCCCTTCCTCTTCCAGCGCCAGAACGGAGCGATCGGCTCGAAGATCTTCAACCCCGGCACGATCCAGAAGATGATCAGCCGACGCTGCGAGGATCTGGCCGAGATCCATCCGGGATTCCGAGGCTTGAAATTCACCCCACACGACTTCCGAAGGATCTTCGCAACGGAGCTCGTCAACAGCGGCCTGCCGATCCACATCGGAGCCGCGCTGCTGGGCCACATCAACATCCAGACAACCCGCGGCTACGTCGCCGTCTTCGACGAAGACGTTATCCGGCACTACCAGGCCCACCTCCACCAGCGGCGCCAGCAACGCCCCAACGACGAATACCGGCACGCTTCCGAGCAGGAGTGGTCGGACTTCGAGGAGCACTTCGACCGCCGCAAGGTCGAGCTCGGCTCTTGCGGACGCCCCTACGGCACGCCCTGTCAGCATGAGCACGCCTGCATCCGCTGCCCGATGCTGCACGTCAACCCGAAGATGCTCGGCCGGCTGAACGAGCTGGAAGCCGACCTTGTGGACCGGAGAGCCCAGGCCAAGGCCGAGGGCTGGATCGGTGAGATCGAGGGCATCGACCTCACCCTCACGTTCCTCCGCGCCAAACGCGACGAGGCCCAGCGGCGAGCCCGACGGCCAGCCGTCGACCTCGGCATCCCCAAGCCCCGAACCACCCCTCCCACTCAGGAGATCTCTTGAGGGCCACCAGCACGGAGGCTTCCAGCTGCTATCGCAGGACGACGCGGACGTCCCCCTCTTCGAAGATCCTTAGGAGCACGTCAAACAAGGTGACGTCACCGTCTTCGGTGGACAGTCGCTCCGTCAATTGCCTTATGGCCTCGGCCGAGTCGTTCCAGAGAAGAGTGAACGGAGCAGTGGCGCCCCAGCCGCCCCGCAGACAGTCGATCACGGCGTCAAGGTTCCAGCCGAAGTATCCGCCCGGCCCGTTGATGGCTTCGCCAAGCGCACAGTAGAAGCTGTCCCGGTCCACGATGTGCCGACCGTCCAGCGTGAACTCCTGCCCCGAAGGACGGTCGGGCCTCCCTTGGCGTTGGTACTCCCGGGACCAAAGGGCGACCGACAGCCACGCTCTTCTGTCCTCGGGACCAAGCCCGTGCCACAAGCCGGCGCGGCTCAGCCGACCCTTGCGGATCAGGTCCCACACTGCGTCCGCACCAGCCAGGGCGTTGTCGCACCACAGCGTCACCGTGAGGTCAACGAGTCCCTCTCCGCGGGTGGACGCCTTGGTATCGACAACCGTGACCTCTCCCACGAAGTAGGACCCCATGGTGACACCGCCAGCGTCGAGGAGGTGGAGCATGGCGTTCCCCGCCAGGGCCCGCCGGCTGCCGATGTGGCTGGCGCTCTTCAGTAGGCCGCCCTGCGGGCGACAGCCCACGAGACGCACCCGGCGTGCACCCTCGTCTTCCGGCAGCGGGGCGAAAAACCCCTCGGCCTCGAAGGCGAAGCCCCAGAAGTCGGCGTCGTCTTCGTCCGAGGTCAGCGCGTACTGCTGCCCCTGGCTTCCCTGCCGCTGCGTTCGCGTCACATTCCCCATCAGGGCGCTGATCCTACCGACGCCGGGCAACCTGCTGGCCTGTCGGCCTCCAGTCCGCCGCCGCTGACCCCGTCTCGTAGATCCCGGAGACCGTTTTGGCGTCTCACATGACTGCCTTCACCCGTGAGAGTGAAGTGCAGAGAAGCACCGGCCAGTACAAGATCAAACCAATCAAGGAGAAGGTTCGCGAACTGCTGGGCTACCCGCACCCGCTGCGGATCCCGTCCGGGGTGTTCGTCGAACAGTGGATCGGCATCTCCGTGGACGAGTTCCACCGGGCGAAGGACGCCGACGTCGCCTACATGAAGAACACCTGCCCCCTGATCGAGCAGGGCTTCTCCCGCTCGGACTGCCTGCGGCTTCTGCGCTCGCGCGGCTTCGGATGTCGTCTTGCCTGGGGTGCCCGTACCACGGCAACGCACAGTGGCGAGCCCTGCGCGATGGCTCGCCCGAGGAGTGGGACGACGTCGTCGCCTTCGACCAGGCAATCCGCGCGGGCAACGCCAGGGCGACAGCCGAGGGCACCCCGCTGCTCGGCCAGGCGTACCTGCACCGCAGCCACCGCCCACTCGACGAGGCCCCCATCGACCGGGTCACCGCCCACGAATGGTCTGGACGCCAGGTCGACGTCTTCGACGCCATCGCCGACGCCGAGCTGGAATCGGGCGAACCGGACGGCTGCTCGCCCTGGGCCTGCCGCTCCGGCGCTCCCGTTGCCGGCGACTTCGTCCTCACCGCTTAGCCCTCCCCCTGCCAGAGACCGGAGTTCCCCATGCGCGACAAGACCCGTAAGCCCCGAGGCCAGCGCTCCGAGCCGCTCGCCGGAGCACCCGTCGTCCGACGGGGCGGTCAGTGGTGGCTGATCGCCGGGGACGGCTCGATCCTGGCCACCGACCCGACATTCACCGGGGAGCTGGACCGCTTCGCCGCCGCGAAGGCCGCTTCCGACCGGGCGGTCGCCGAGCTCCGCTTCCAGCAGCGGGAGCGGTGATGGACCCGCTGCTGCGCGGCGAGCAGGCCGTGCTCGGCGCGGTTCTGCTCGACCCGCGCCAGCTCGCCGGCCTCGACTGGTTGGAGGCCCGGGACTTCTACCGCCCGGCCCACCAGGCGATCTTCGCGGCGCTGCGCGAGCTGCACGCCGAGGGGCACCCGGCGCTCTCCGCGGAGGGCCGGGTGTCGCTGGCGTGGGTGACCGACGCGCTCGCCCAGGCCGGGAAGCACGTGCGTGGCCTCAGCGTCTCGTACCCGCACACCCTGATCGCCGCCTGCCCCCGCCCCTCCCACGCCCCGGTCTACGGGCGCATGGTGCTGGAGGGCTCGATCCACCGCACCGTCGCCGAACACGCCGGCCGCCTGCTCGCCGTCGCCCAGGAGGACGCCGCCCAGGACGCCCGGCCGGGGGCCCCGGCCCCCGCCCCGCCGGGGCCCAGGGTGTAGGGGGGGCAGGCCCGCCGGGTGGGTTACA
>NZ_JBHWGV010000041.1:0-75245 GCF_042732955.1 Kitasatospora sp. NPDC059747
CGCCGGCGACAGCGCCGACGGCCGCCGCCCGGCGGGCTCCCCGCCGGGCCGCGGCGCCGGGGCGCCCGCCCGGCCCGGTGCCGCCGGCGGACGGTTCGGCCGTGCCGGAACCACGGCGCCCGCCGCGCCGCTACCTCTTGGTGTCGCCACCCGCCTCATCCTCCCCTGGGGCCCGGCCCGTCCTCCGGTGCCCGGCCGATGCCAGCAGTATGGCCGTGACTCCCCCCGGCCACACCCGAGTTGCGCCGATCTTGAGCTTCGCCGTGCACGATTGGGGCCCGCCGCCTCCGCGAATTCTTCATACGTATTCCCGTACGGACTCCTCGGGCGGAGGCGGGCGGCGACCGCTGCGACGCGGATCGGGGCCCGCGCGGTTCCCGGACGCCCGGTCCGGGAGCCCCGGCCCGTACGTCGTCCGGCCGTCGCCGCCGGGGCTCCCGCGCCCCTGCTCCGTACGATGGGGCCATGCGCCTGCTTGGAACGATCGCCCCCGACCGCCCGCTGCTCGTCGTCGCCGTCCGCGAGGAGGCCGCCCACCTGGACGACCGGCTGCCCGTGCTGCTCACCGGGATAGGGAAGGTCAACGCCGCCGCGGCGCTCGCCACCGTCCTCGCCCGGGGCGAGAAGCCCTCCGAGGTGATCAACCTCGGCACGGCCGGCGCGCTGCGCCCCGGCTGGGAGGGCACCCACCACGTCACCCAGGTGATCCAGCACGACCTCGACTCGCCCGCCCTGCTGGCCCTCACCGGCCGCAGCTACGGTGCGCCGCTCGTGGTCGGCAAGGGCGAGGGCCCGGTCCTCGCCACCGGCGACCTCTTCGTCTCCGACCCGGCCGCCCGCGACCGCCTCGCCGAGCACGCCGACCTCGTCGACATGGAGGGCTACGCGGTCGCCACCGTCGCCCACCGGGCCGGCCTGCCGGTGCGCCTGGTCAAGCACGTGAGCGACGAGGCCGGCGAGGGCGCCGTCCGCTCGTGGCAGGAGTCGGTCGACGACTGCGCCCGGCACCTCGCGGAGTGGGTCGCGGCGCAGGGCTGGTGACGGCAGCGGGGCTGGTGAGGGCAGCGGGGACGGTGACGGCGCAGGGCTGGTGACGGTCCTTCGGGTCTGACTAGGGTGGCGCGGTGACCGAGAACGCCGCGCCCTCCCCGCGCCCCGACGTCCGCCCGCCCGGCGTCAACGCCGACGAGCCGACCACGCTGCTCACCTTCCTCGACTACCTGCGCGAGGCGGTGATCGCCAAGCTCGCCGGGCTGCCGGACGACGACGCCCGCCGCCCCGGGGTCGCCTCGGGGACGAGCCTGCTCTGGCTGGTCCGCCACCTCGCGGTGGTCGAGCACAACTGGTTCGAGTGGGCCTACCGGGGCGTCGGCGAGCAGCCGCTGGAAACGGACGAAGTCCAGCTCGGCGACGCGACGGTGGCCGGCGAGATCGCCGCCTACCGGGCCGCGATCGCCCGGTCGAACGCCGTCGCCGCACAGGTCGGCGCCGACCTCGACCGGCCGGGCGCGCGCTCCCTGCGGCCGGACGGCGAGGCGCCGTCGCTGCGCTGGGTGCTCGTCCACATGATCGAGGAGACCGGCCGGCACGCCGGGCACGCGGACATCATCCGCGAGCAGCTGGACGGCGCGACCGGGCGCTGAGGCGGGGTGGGCTCCTGTGGACCGGAGCCCACCCCTCCCGGTTCAGTCGAAGAGCGACAGGTCCAGCGCGGCGAGCCGCTCCGGGTCGTTCAGCACGTCGATCGCGACGATCGCGCCCGCGACCACCGTGAACGCCATGACGGACATCGGCTTGCCGTTGGGCCCGATGACCACCGCGCCCGCCGTGCCGTTGACCAGCGCCGGCCGCGCGAACGGCGCCAGCTTGCCCCACAGCACCGCCTGCCCGGCCACCGTCGACGCCCCCGTGAACACCACCGAGTGCCGGGCCCGCACCGCGCCGCCGTCCGAGCGCAGCACGACGTCCGGGTCGAGCACGGCCACCAGCGCGTCGAGGTCGCCCTCGCGCGCGGCCGCGAAGAACGCGTCCACCGCCACCCGCTGCCGGCTCAGGTCCTTGTCCGGCGCGGGCGCCTGCCCCTGCACCTTGCGGCGCGCCCGGCTGGCCAGCTGGCGGGTCGCGGCGGCGGTCTTCTCGATCAGCGGCGCGATCTCCTCGAACGGCACCGCGAACATGTCGTGCAGCACGAACGCGACCCGCTCGGCGGGCGCCAGCGACTCCATCACCACCATCAGCGCCAGGCCGACGGAGTCCGCGAGCATCACCTCCTGCTCCGGGTCGACCACGCCCGCCCGCCCGAGGATCGGGTCCGGGATGCGCGGCGCGCCCGCCGTGCCGTCCTCGCCCGTCTCCAGCGGCTCCTCCCGCCGCTGCGCGCGCGAGCGCAGCAGGTTCAGGCACACGCGGGAGACCACCGTGGTCAGCCAGGCGCCGAGGTTCGAGACCTCGCCGGTCTCGGTGCGGTCGTAGCGCAGCCACGTCTCCTGGACGGCGTCGTCGGCCTCCGCGATCGAGCCGAGCATCCGGTAGGCGACGGCGCGCAGGTGGGGCCGGTGCTCCTCGAACTGGTCGGCAGGTGCGGTCTTCTGATTCACCGTATTTTTCCTCGTCCCCGTTGGCCCGCTGGTTGAAGCTGCAGCACTGGCAACCTAGCCGCTCCCGCGGGAACGTCGGACCCCGGGTCTAGGGTGACCGCCATGACCGCCGTGACCGCAGGGACCTCCGCTTCCGCCGGGACTTCCCTGATCGCCGCCATCCGCGCCGACCCCGCCGCCGAGGACTTCCTCGCGTGGCCGGGCGACTTCAGCCTCGACGCCTACCCGCACGTCGAGGACGTCGTGCTGGCCTCCGGCGAACCGCTCGAACTCCTCGCCAAGGAGGGCGGCGGTGGCACGTACTTCTTCTGCGGGCCGAGCGAGCTGGGCGAGGACCGCCCGGTCCTGTTCGCCGACTCGGAGGGTGGCGCGGCCCTCATGGCGCTGAACCTCCGCGAACTGGTCGAGCTGCTGATCACCGTGCCCTGGTGGCAGGACTGCCGCACGTTCACGGCGGAGGAGAGCGCCGAGGCCGCCGAGGACTTCCTGGAGGACGACCCCGATCTCCCCGCCGACCGCGCCGCCGCGGCGCGAGCCCTGGGCCTCACCCTCCCCACCGAACTCGAAGCCCTCACCCGCCTCCGCGACACGGCCACCGGCCCCGGCCGCGCCTACGTCCTCCTGAACGCGGTGGAGGGCTGCGCCTACAAGCCGCTGATCTGAGCCCCGGCCGGGACGGTTCCAAGATCCGCACGGGCGTGTCAGACGAATGTGTTGCACAAACGTCTAACTCCTGGGTACGGTCATCCCATCAACCGCTCCACGGGGGGAACGACCACCATGAACGACGCCATCCGCTCCGAGCTCGTCATCGACGGCCGCCGGCTCTCCTACCTCGACTTCGGCGGCACCGGCCGCCCGCTGCTCGCCCTGCACGGCCACCTCGCGGAGGGCGCCGTCTTCGCGCCGCTCGCCGCCGCACTGGGCCCGGAGTGGCGGGTCATCGCCCCCGACCAGCGCGGGCAGGGCGAGTCGGACCGGGCCGCCGACTACTCGCGGGAGGGCTACCTCGCCGACGTCGAGGCCCTGCTCGACCACCTCGGGCTGGAGAGCGCCGTGCTGCTCGGCCACTCCCTCGGCGCCGTCAACGCCTACCAGTTCGCGGCCCGGCACCCCGAGCGCGTGACGGCGATCGTCAACGCCGAGGGCCCGGCCGCGCTCGGGCTGGACGGGAGCCACCCGCTGGCCTTCCTGCTCCACCTGCCCTACGACGCCTCCAGCCGGGACGCCCTCGTCACCGCCCTCGGCGCCGCCGCGCCGTACTTCGAGGACCGGCTGCGCGAGAACGCCGACGGCAGCTGGCGCCTGCCCTTCCACCCGCAGGACATGTACGCCTCCGAGGCGGACGTCCACGGCGACCACTGGGCGGACTGGACGGCCACCACCTGCCCGGCCCTGGTGGTGAGCGGTACGAGGGGTGCCATCCCCGCCGAGCAGGTCGCGCAGATGATCGCGCGCCGTCCGGGGACGGCCCTGGCGGAGCTGGATGCGGACCACATGCTGGTCACCGGCGCGGCGGACGAATTCCACCGCGTGGTGCGGGAATTCCTCGCCACGGTGTGACGGGTGGAGGGCGGGGCGGCGGCCCTCAGCTCCGCCGCCCCGTTGGCCTTTCGGCACCCGGCTCGGGGTCCGTTGAGCCAAACCCCACCTTGGGGTGGACTCAGCGGGCCTCCGGGTGACGGAGGACGAGGTCGGTGGCGGTGGCCCAGTGCTCGTCGACGGCGGTGACGATCACGTAGCCGCCGTCGACGAGGGCGAGCGGGAAGCGGGCGCTGCTGCACCCGTGGGCGCGGTGGACGTGGACGGGGAAGGTCAGGCCCTCGAACTCGACGTCCCGGCTCGTGTAGCCGGTGGTGATGTCGAAGTCCGGGGGGACGGGCTCGATCCGGCCGGAGTTGGCGAGGAACGTCCACAGCTCGGTCTCCGGCGTGGTGTTCGGATGCATGCGGTGGTGCTCCGAGAGAGGGCGCACGGTCTGGACGGTTGCGGCGAGGCCGTGGCCGTGGCGGTGGTAGTTGACGTCGATGCACCAGAGGCACCCGTCGGATTCCTGCCCGCTGTAGATGGGTATCCAGCCGGGCGGCCGATCTCGGAGGTCGGCGATCGGGGCGTCCCACTCGGCGACGACATTGCGGAACACGTCTTCCCCCAACAGGTCCGTGGTGACTGGTCGTTGGGGTTCAGTACATCACCGGGCGACGGCCTCCGCGCGGGCCCGGCAGCGGGCGAGGGCGGGTTTGACGCGGGGGTCCGGGGTGGGGGCGGCGGCGAGGAGTTCGCCGGCGGTGACGAGGGCGGTCCAGTAGTGGGCCGCGTCGCCGACGCCCGGGCGGGGTTGGGTGGCCGCGAGGGAGAGGTAGGCGGCGGTGAGGTTGCCGGTGACGAACCAGCGGGTGAGGCCGTGCTGGTGGCCGGCGCGGAGGGCGCCGAGGGCGTCGATGGCGAGGAGGAACTGGTCGACGACGGCGAGGCCGCGGGCGTCGAGGGGCTTGGGGACGTCGAACACCCCGAGCGCTTCGAGGAGTTCGCCGGTGTCGGCCTCCGAGTTGGGGCGGGGGTCGGCGAGGAGGGCGTCGTAGCACTCGTCGATGCGGCGCGTCGTCTCGTCGGCGGCGATGCCGAGGGCGTGGCAGACGGCGCGGGCGGCGGTGGCCGGCTCGCGGGTGCGGCGGGCGAGGGCGGCGTAGGCGTCGGCGGGGGTGGCGCCGGTGTCGAACAGGTGCCGGGCGAGGGTGGAGAACGGCATCGGGCGGCCTTCAGGCGGTGAGGAGGACGGGAGCGGGGGCGGGGGCGACGAGGGCCCAGACGAACTTGCCGATGCCGCCCGCCCGGGGGCAGCAACCCCAGCGTTCTGCGAGTTCGTTGACGAGGTGCAGGCCACGGCCGTGCTCGTCGGCGGGGGTGGTGGCGAGGAGGGACGGGCGACCGGTGCCGGCGTCGTGGACTTCGAGGCGGAGACGGTTGCCGATGAGGGCGAAGCGGACCTCGATGAGGCGGTCATCGGGCGCGTCGGAGTGCTGGACGGCGTTGGAGAACAGCTCGGAGAGGAGCAGTTCGGCGATGTCCGAGTACCGGTCGCCGGAGGGGAGGGCGGAGAGGTAGGCGCGGAGCAAGTGGCGCGCGATGGGGGTCGAGTAGGGGTGGGAGTCGAGGCGCGCGGCGAAGGTCCGGGGCCGGCGGGTGGTTCTGAGCATGGCGAGGCACCTCGGGGGGCGGATGGGGGTGGTGCGACGGGAGCGCACAATCACGCTGTGCGTGCGAATGATTGCGTTCTGGCCTCAATGGTCCCGGTGCCGGAGTTACGGTGACGACCAAAACCACGTGTTCGCCGAGCGCCGCACATCCGGGAGCTGTGATGACACCAAAGGTCAAGCGAGCGCCGACCGCGAGCTCGGCGGTGCTGTTCGGCGAGGAGCTCCGGCACGCGCGCAAGGCGGCGGGCTTCACGCAGGAGGAGCTGGGCAAGCTCCTGCACTGCGACCGGACGGTCATCACGCGGACCGAGGGCGGCAGGCGGAAGCCTTCGGTCGAGGAAGTCGAGGAGTACGGTCGGCTGTTGAACACCGGCGACCTGCTGATGAGGCTGTACGGCCGGGTCGACTGGAGCGCGGGCGTTGAGCATCCGGACTGGTTCCAGAACCATGTCGACATGGAATCCGAGGCCGTGGCCGCCCGAGCCTTCGAACTCGGTGTGATGAACGGGCTGCTTCAGTGTCGCGAATACGCGGAGGCGGTATTTGCAGCCAGTGATGCCGAGGGTCAGCTCGATGTCATCCAGGAGCGAACTGTGGCTCGACTGGCGAGGCAGAAGCGGTTCCTCGAACCGGGTGGCCCGCTTCTGGTGGCGCTCCTGGACGAGAGCGCCATCCGAACCGTGTTCGGCGGTCCCGGAGTGATGCGGCGCCAGATGGAACACCTGCTGGCTGTCGCGAAGCTCCCCAACGTGACCATCTATGTGGTGCCGTTCGCGCGCAGGCAGACCATCATCGACACGTCAATGGTGCTTTTGGACATGCCAGATGGACAGACCTGGGTGTACTCCGAGGCCCTTGATCGTGGGCATTCCAGCGATGCGCCAGAGTTCGTAGCGAGGCATCGCCGAAGCTATGATCGGCTCCGTGGAGACTCGCTGTCAGAGGCCGACTCGCTGGCACTGATCGCCGGTGCGCTGGAAGGGTTCAAAGATGACGAAGAACGAGCTCGACGTGATCGTCTGGCGCAAGAGCAGCTACAGCGGCGGTGCCGGCGGCAACTGCATCGAGGTGGCCCTCGGATCCCTCGCCAGGGCCGTCCCAGTGCGTGACTCGAAGGACCCGAACGGCCCGGCTCTCGTCTTCCCCGCCCCCGCCTGGGAGTCCTTCGTCGTCGCCGTCCGCGCCGGCGACTTCCCCGTCTAGCCGGTCAGCCTCGGTCACATCCGAACGATTTCAATCAGTTCCGACGCGACCCTGGTGCCGTGAGTAACCGAACAGTTACGGTCGATCACTGTGCGCACGTGACCCTGCTCGCATCGACCGAGGCGGTACCTCATGGCACAGGAACCCCGTATCGACGTAGCGCTGACGGCCCTCAAGGAGGGCCAGGTGGAGCCCACCAAGGCCGAGTTGGCGGAGATCGCCGACTCGCTCAAGCCCGGAGTCTGGTTCGCCAACGACCTGTCGGGCGAGCGCAGCCGCGACGCCGACGTGGTCTGGGAGCTGACCGGCGCGCCGTACAAGGGACAGACGGCGACCGGACAGGCGGCGGTCTACTACGCCAACCCGAAGATCGGCCTGCGGAAGCCCTTCCTCTTCGCGGACGGCTTCAGCTACGGCCCGAGCGACCTGCCCGGCCTGTTCGCGTACTTCAACACCGTCGCCGACGGCCGGCCGGGCCTCTTCGACGAGCTGCTGAGCAGGGGCTACGACATCGTCCTGATCGGCTTCACCGAGCGGCACACCCACATCCAGGCCAACGCCGGGGTCGTGATCGACGCCGTCCTCCGTGCCATCGCGGAGCGCGTGGGCGACGAGCGGCTGACCGTCGGCGGGGTGAGCATGGGCGGCATCGTCACCCGCTACGCGCTCGCCAAGCTGGAGACCCAGCGGATCAACCACGACACGGCGACGTACCTCTCGTTCGACTCGCCGCACAACGGCGCCTGGATCCCGTTGATCCTCCAGCAGATGGCCTACTTCTTCGAGGACTTCACCCCGGCCGGTCCGGACGGCGCCAAGCAGGCCGATCTGATCCGCAGCGCCGCCGCTCAGCAACTGCTGTGGGCGTGGGTCGAGAACTCGAAGTACTCCGGCCCGGTGGCCACCGCCAGCCCGCTGCGCAAGGAGTTCCTCGACGACCTCGCCCGGGTCGGCAACTTCCCGCAGATCCCGCGCAAGCTCGGCATCTCCAACGGCCGGCGTGACGGGGTCGGCCTCCCGCTGCCGGTGGGCGAGGTGGCGTTCGACTGGCAGGCGCTCGTCGCCAGTGCCACGGCCCGGTTCCAGCCGGACAAGGGTGAGAAGCAGCGGATCGGCGGCATGCACCTCGGCCTCGCGGTGCGCCGCAGCGCCACCACCGAGGTCCCGGGGCTGGACGCCGTGCCCGGCGGCACCCTGGACTCCTTCGGCAAGGTCGCGGACGCGCTCAAGGCCAAGATCTCCGACGACTACCGCAGCGGCGCCTTCGTGCCGGCCGTCAGCGCGGCGGCGCTGGACTTCGACCCGGCGAAGTGGGACGTCGACCCGGCCGCCCCGATCACCGACGACGCCCTGGACCGGGGCCACCTGGACGAGGTCACGTTCGACGAGGCCAACTCCGAGCACGGCCACCTGTCCCGCGCACTGGTCGACTGGATCGTCGGGCAGCTCGCCCACTGACCCTCCACCCCTTCCGGCCTGGTCCGGAGCACCCGCGCGGATGGGCTACGATATTCCTCATCACCCAGATGCGCGGGTGGCGGAATAGGCAGACGCGCTGGATTCAGGTTCCAGTGCCCGAAAGGGCGTGGGGGTTCAACTCCCCCCTCGCGCACAGCGAACGGCCGGTCGATCTTCGGATCGACCGGCCGTTTTGTCGTTCCCGGGCGTTGCGCCCGCATGGTCAAGAGCTGCCCAAAAAACTCATCGCGCTCGACGGGCCCGCCGTGGGACCCTCGCGCGGGGTCGAGGGTGCTTCTCAGCTTGTCCTTTGCGCTCGCTAGACTCCGCCCGCCTGTGAACTCCTGTGACGGTCACGGGAGTCAGGCGTTTCCGACATGGGGGGAAAGTGTGACGTTCCTGTCCACCGACAGACGAACGCGACACAGGGGGAGGAGAGCCTCACTCGCGGCTCCCGGCGCCCTGCTGCTCGCCGTCCTGGCCACGTTCGTGGGCCAGGCCAACCCGGCTGCCGCCGCCGCGCCGCCCGCGGCCACGTCGTCCGCGAGCCCGACCGCCGCGCCGACCACCACCCCGGCCCCGGCCGCCGCGCCCACCGCCGGGCCGTCGACGGCGCCGGTTCAGGACCCGAAGGCCGAGCACGAGAAGGCGGCCCGCGAGGTCCAGCAGGCCGACCCGACCAACCCGTGTCCGGCCGGCCTGGTCCCGGGGGCCGTCTCCACCTGCTCGATCGACGGGGGCAAGACGGCTTCCTTCGCGCTCACGCTCCCGCAGGCCGCGGACGTGCTCCTCGTCCAGGCCGTGGCGACGAACAACCCGGTCTACCCGACCGTGGCCGGGCCGGGCGGTGCCGCCGTGGCCTGCACCCAGCCGATGGGCGGCGGCTGGGGCGACGGGATGCTGCGTTGCGCCATCGCCCAGGCCGGCACCTACACGCTCCAGGTCCGGGACGGCAGCGGCCGGACCAACGGCCTGTCCGTCTCCTACCTGCCGCTGCTGTCGACCACGGCCTGTCGGACGATGAGCGCCACCGACCTCGCGCTCGGCAGCCCGACCCTGCTGCACGGCTCGCTCCCGGTCGGTTCCACGGGCGACTGCTACGCGCTCGGCGACCTGACCACGGGCGACGTGCTGCGGACCCACGTGTCCGCGTTCCAGATCATCCAGATCGTCTACGACGCCACCGGAAAGGAGGTCTGCAACACCCGGTCGAACCAGAACACCGAGATCGACTGCAAGCTCACCGGCCAGGCGCCGTTCCGGATGACCGCGCAGCAGATCTCCGGCGCGGCCCAGACGTACGACCTCACACTGGCCCGGCTCACCCACCCGGACGGCTGCGCGATCGTCGAACCGCAGGCGTTCGGTACGAGCCCGGACCTGACCCTGGCGCAGCGTTGCCGGACCCTCCGGGTCACCGAGCAGGCCCAGTACTCCTTCGCTCCGGTCACCGCCGACGGCTCCACCCTTAACGGCGGGCTGTACGGCCCCGACGGCACCCAGCTCTACGGCGGCTGCGCGAAGGGCGAAGGCTGCGACCTGGCGCCCGGTGACTACACCTGGGTGGTCGAGGCGCGGAACGTCAACGCCGGAGCGTTCGGCATGGCCTTCCACTCGGGCAAGGAGACCCGGGGTTGCACCGCCACCAACGACACCGGGCTGACGTCCGGCCCGGCCACCGGTACCTTCGGCGCGCGCGGGCAGCAGTTCTGCCTCACGCTGCCGACGGCCACCGGGAGCGGTGTCTACCTGCTCAACCGGCCGCCCACCGGCGGTACCGGGGCCTTCGCCGCCGTCTACGACGCGGCCGGCGCCAAGCAGTGCGACAACGGCGGCGCCAACACCCCGTCCGCCGTCTGCAAGCTGGCCGGTACCGCGCCGTTCCACGCGGTTCTGAGCGGCGAAGTGAACAAGTCCTACGCGCTGGTGATCCACCGGACCGGCGAGACGGCAGGCTGTGCCGCCTGGCCGCAGAGCGGGTTCGACGGCACCTGGGGCGCGGAGGTCACGCTGACCGCCGACGTGAAGCAGGCCTGCCTGGGCCTCCCGGCGGACCGGCACTCCGTCGCGGAGCAGTTCGACTACACCAACACGGCGAACCAGCTCAACGCCTCCCTCCAGGTCGTCGACCCGCAGGGCAACGTGGCGTGCTCGACCTTCCTCAACACCGCCTTCACCTGCGCCCTCACGGCCGGCGCCCCGTACACCGCGCTGCTGACCAACTCGGCCGGGGGCGACGGTTACAAGCTCGTCCGGCGGGACATCTCGCCCACCGCGAACTGCCTCACGCCCAACTCGACCGCCGTCGGCGGTCAGTCCGTCCAGCTGGACCTGGGCTCGGTCCTCGACGCCCGCTGCGTGCGGGTCACCGCCGCGGCCACGGACAAGTTCTGGCTCAGCGTGCGGACGACCACCGTCGGAAACGGGGCCCAGGGCACGGCGACGCCGCTGGTGATCGACGCGAACGGTAAGAGCCTCTGCGGCGCCAACGGCACCTACTGCAAGGTCACCGGCTCGACCTCCTACACCATGGCGGTGCTCGCCTCCGGGTACCGGGGCCAGAACATCCACGCCGCCGTGGACACCTGGAAGGTCGGCACGCCCGACGGCTGGGCGCCGGAGTGTGCCGCCAACCCGATCTCGGTACAGGGCTTCCCGCTTCGGAGTGGACTGCTCACGGAGTCCTCGACCGGCTACTGCGCCGTCGTCGACATGAAGCCGTCGCAGTCCCTCAACGTCGTCGGTACCAGTAGCTCCACCAACATCGAGCAGCCGCTCGTGACCCTGTTGGGCCCGGCCACTTGGGAGCAGTACGACTACACGTACCAGTGCAGCGGGAACTGGGGCCAGTTCGGCGCCCGTTGCCAGAGCCTCAACAACGCGGTGCCCGGCAAGGCCGTCCTGCTGCTCAGCGCGGGCAACACGGCGACCCCGGTGGAGTACAGCATGCAGGCCGTGTGCGAGTACCCCACCTGCACCGGTCAGAACGGACCGTCCCTCACCGCGATCAACGGGACGACCGGCGCGGCCGGGACCCAGACCCAGATCGAGATCCGGGGCACGAACCTCACCCTGGGGACCAAGGTGAAGTTCGGCGGCGCCATGTACCCGATGCGGCCGGTCTCCGTCAGCCCCGACGGCACCTCGCTCCACGTCATGGCCGACACCAACGGGATGACGCCGGGCACCTACGACGTCGTCCTCGACGGGATCGGCTACACCACCGGCGTGCCCTCCCCGAACTACTTCCCCAAGGCCTTCACGGTGACTGCGGCCGCGCCGGCCACCAAGGGCAAGCTCGTCCCGCTCACCCCCAACCGCATCCTCAACACCGTCTCCGGTGTCGGCGCGCCCGCCGGGCGCCTCGGCCAGGGCGGCGTGCTCTCGCTCCAGGTGGCGGGCGTCGGCGGCGTCCCGACGACCGGCGTCACGTCCGTCGTCATGAACGTGACGGCCGTCAACCCCAGCAGCAACAGCGCCGTCTCGGTGTACCCGAGCGGACAGAAGGTGCCCGACCTGCCGACCGTCAGCTTCGCCGCCGGGCAGATCGTCACCAACCTGGTGACGGTGCCGCTCTCCAACGGCAAGGTGGACATCCGCAACGCCTGGGGCGACGTCGACCTCGGGGTCGACATCCTCGGCTACTACACCGACGGCGGCGCCGGCTCCCTGCTGCGCCCGGTCGCCCCGTCGCGCATCCTGAACACCGTGTGGGGCGTCGGCGCCCCGGCCGGGCGGGTCGGCGCCGGTGGCGTCGTCCCGCTCAAGGTCACGGGCGTGGGCGGCGTCCCGGAGACCGGCGTCACCGCGGTCGTCATGAGCGTGACGGCCGTCAACCCGTCGCAGACCAGCTACCTCACGGTCTACCCGGACGGCCAGCCGGTGCCCGACGCCTCGGCGGTCAACTTCGCCGCCGGGCAGAACGTGACCAACCTGGTGACCGTCCCGGTCGTCAACGGCGTCGTGGACATCCGCAACGCCTGGGGCGACGTCGACCTCGGCGTCGACATCACCGGCTACTACACCGACTCGGGCTCCACCTACACGCCGTCCTCACTGGTGCGGCTGATGGACACCCGCGACGGCGAGGGCGCCCGCGTGGGCGCCCTGGGCGGCTCGGGCGACCTGGTGAGCCTGCGGGTGGCCGGCGTCGAGGGCATGCCCGCGACCGGGGTCACCGCCGTCGTCATGAACGTGACGGCGGTCTGGCCGACGAACACCAGCTTCCTGACGGTCTTCCCGCACGGGACGGCCCGCCCGGACGCTTCGAGCATCAACTACCGGCCGGGGCAGGTCGTCTCCGCGCTGGTGGTGGCCCCCGTGGTGGACGGCCGGGTGTCGTTCGTCAACCAGTGGGGGAGCACCGACGTGGTCGCCGACCTGGTCGGGTACTTCTCGTCCTGAACCGCTCGGCAGGAAGGCCGGTGGGCCCGACGTCACGGACGTCGGGCCCACCGGCCTTTTCCTCACATGTCCGCCGCCTCGCGGAACTCCCGGTAGGCCGAGTCCGAGGCGGGTAGCAGGCCGGCCCGGACCATCGCCGCGCCGAGCTCCAGCCGCCGCTCGGGGTCGTCGCACTCCAGCCCGCACTGGATGACCTCCGCGACCACCTCCGTCGTCCCGGCCAGGAAGATCGAACCGCTGTCCACCTGGTAGAACCAGGCCTCGTAGCGCGGTACTCCGTCGGCCACCACGTCCCAGAGCTCGCAGAAGTGCAGCACGCCCTCGTCGTCGCCGTCGCCGTCGTCGCTGTCGCCGTCCGCGTCGCCGTCCGCGTCGCCGTCCGCGTCCCCGTCCGCGGACAGTCGCCGCTCGGCGGGCAGGTCCTCGCCGTCGTAGAGCCTGCCGCTCAGGGCGACCTGCGCCGCCTGGAGCGGGGTGAGCGAGTCCGCCGACGTGACCGGGCGGCGATTGGTGAAGTCAGCCATGCGCGGGAACCTACCAATACCCACCGACCACGGCCGGTCCGACATTTCTCGCCGGCCGGTGGTGGCGGTGGCCATGGTGCACGGGCCGGCCGCCGGACTCGCGCTGCTCTCGGAGCTGGAGGCGGACCGGCGGCCGCCGCGCCACCACCGGCCCTTCGCGGTGCGCGGGCATCTGCTGGAGCTGTTGGGGCAGTCGGCGGAGGCTGCCGCCGCCTACCGCGAGGCCGCGGCCCGTACGGTCAGCGCGCCCGAGCGGCGGTACCTCGCGGAGCGGGCCCGCCGGGTGGCGTCATGACGTCGCCTGGCGGGCCCGGAGCTCGTCGAGCCGGCCGCTGACCTGCTCGTCGCTGTGCAGGTAGGGGGCTCCGGGGCCGTGGCGCAGGTCGATCCCGGCGAGCAGGGCGAGGGCCCGGGCGGCCGACTCGTCGGTGTCGTCCTCGGTCAGGTGCATCTGCTGCACGGCCCACTCGTCCGCCGCCTCCCGGGTGAGACGGCCGTCGAGGACGTTGCTCCTGCACGGTACCGACCCGAAGCGGGCGTACTTCTTCGCCCTGTCCTGGGGCGTGAAGTTCGCACCGTGTCAGGAGCCTTCGGACGACGAGATGCACCTCACCGACGGCGGGACCGTCACCACGTGTGAGATCTACCTCGTGCCGGAGAGCGTCCAGCCGCTCTGCGTGGGATTCCAAGGGCGGCGGGACGCCTCGAACCCGAGCAACGACACGGGTTCCGCGCCGGAGGTGAGCCGGAAGGTGGGCTGACGGTGCCGCCCGGGTGCCCGCGGTGCAGGCTCGCGACCGCCTTGAGCGGGCGTCGAGGCGGGGTTCCCCCGACCGGCGGGGCGGCCCCATCATGGGGCTCCCCAGGAGAGCCCCCCAGGAGGCAGCGATGTCGATTCCATTCCCCGTCCGGATCCAGGCCGCCGTCGTCCGGGGCGCGTTCGCGCTGCCGGAGGGGGTGCGGCGGGCGATCGCGGGGGCGCCGGTCGTGCGGGACGGGCAGACGCTCGCCCTGGACGCGCAGCTGATCCTCAAGCTGCAGCGGCTGTCGAAGGCGGCCCTCGTCCTGCCGGGCGGGGTCGGGCCCTCGCGGACGGCGATGGAGTACGCGCGGTATCTGGTGGGCGGGCCGACGATCGGGCCGGTGGCCGTCCGGGAGGTCGGAATCCCCTCCGGCGGCGGCGAGTTGGCGGCGACACTGTACAGTCCGGCCGGGCTGGGGGAGCGGTCCGGGCTGCTCGTGTACTTCCACGGCGGCGGCTGGGTGGTGGGCTCCCGGGCGAGCCACGACCACGTCTCGCGGTTCCTGGCCCAGCGGGCCGGGGTGCGGGTGCTGTCGGTGGAGTACCGCCTGGCGCCCGAGCACGCGTACCCGGCGGCGGCCGACGACGCCCTCGCCGCCGTCGACTTCGCCCTCGCCAAGGCGGGCGACCTCGGCGCGGACCCGGCACGGATAGCCGTCGGCGGCGACAGCGCGGGCGGCAACCTCGCCGCCGTCGCCGCGCAGCGGGCCGTGCGCCGGGGCGGGCCCGCGCCCGTCTTCCAGCTGCTGCTGTACCCGGCGACGGACGCGTCCGTCCGGCGGCCGTCCCGGGACCTCTTCGCCGACGGCTTCTTCCTCACCAGCGCCGACATGGACTGGTTCGCGGACCGCTACGCCCCCGAGCCGGTCGACCGCGCCGACCCGGGCGTCTCACCGCTGCGCGCCGCCGACCTCACCGCCCTGCCGCCCGCGTACGTCGGCACGGCCGGCTACGACCCGCTGCGCGACGAGGGCGAGGCGTACGCGGAGGCGCTGCGGGCGGCGGGGGTCGAGGTGGAGCTGAGCCGGCAGCCTGACCTGATCCACGGGTACGCCAACTACATCGGGATCGGGCACCGGTTCCGCGAGGCGACGGCGGAGGCGGCGGAGGCGCTGCGGAAGGCGCTGCGGTAGGGCTTCGGTTCTTTGATCCGGCCCGCGTTCCTTTGAGGCGGCCCGCGTTTCTTTGATCCGGCCCGCGCCCCGGGATTCGCTCCCGGGGCGCGGGCCTTTCGCTGTGCGCTCCCGGCCCGTCGCGCGGGGGGTTCTCGGCGGCGGGCTCTTATTGTACTGTCCGTCTAATAAGCGGGTCAGCGGGAACCCGCAGGAGCAGGCACCTGGAGGCAGCCATGGCTCTCACCGACCCGGCGGCGCGGCGGAGGAACGACCAGCACACCGTTGCCGACGACGACGTCTCGAAACGGCTGCTGGACTCGGCCGCCATGCTCTCGTACGACCCGTCGACCGAGATCGACTGGGACGCCCCCCTCCCCGACGAGCACTACGGCCTCAACCCGGAGTGGAGCACGCTCTACGGCACCCGCCTCTGGGACGAGATGACCGAGCAGCAGCGCGTGACCCTCACCCGGCACGAGGTCTGCTCGATCATGAACACCGGCATCTGGTTCGAGATGATCCTCCAGCAGATGGTGCTCCGCGATCAGTACCTCAAGAACCCGGCGAGCTCCGAGTTCCAGTTCGCGCTCACCGAGATCGCCGACGAGTGCCGGCACTCGATCATGTTCGCGCGCGCCTGCCAGAAGATGGGCGTGCCCGCGTACCGGCCGAACAAGGTGGTCGCCAACGCCGGCCGCGCCTTCAAGTCCCTCGCGAAGGGCGAACTCGCCTACGGCGGCATCCTCGTGGCCGAGGAGGTGCTCGACGTCATGCAGCGCGACTGGATGCGCGGCGAGAACGTCCTCGACATCGTCCGCGGCACCTCCCGCATCCACGTCGTCGAGGAATCCCGGCACATGAAGTTCGCCCGCCAGGAGATCCGCGAACGCATGCGGCACGCCGGCCCCGCCCGGCGGCGCACCTCCGCGACGGGCATCGCCATGGGCGCGTACGTCATCGTCACCAGCATGGTGCACCCCGGGGTGTACAAGGCCACCGGACTCGACGTCGCGCGGGCCCTCGCCGAAGTCCGGGGCAACGAGCACCGCAAGGCCATGATGCGCACCAGCTCCCGGCACCTGATGGCCTTCCTCGCCGAGACCGGGCTCCTCACGCAGCGCTCCGCGGCCATCTACCGGCGCATCGACATGCTCTGACGTCCCCCTCCTCCCCCCACTCAGTGAGGACCCACCCCCGGCCATGGCGTACGCGATCACCCGCACCTGCTGCAACGACGCCTCCTGCGTGTCCGTCTGCCCGGTCAACTGCATCCACCCGACCCCGGACGAACCGGAGTTCGGCACGACCGACATGCTGTACATCGACCCGGCGGCCTGCATCGACTGCGGCGCGTGCGCGGACGCCTGCCCGGTCGACGCCGTCTTCCCCGTCGACCGGCTCCGCGGGCCCGACACCGTGTACGGCGACCTCAACCGGGACTGGTACCGCGACCACCCCAACGACCACGCGTGGGGCGCGCCCACCTTCCCCCGCAGCCTGCCCGACGGGCTCGGGCCGCTGCGGGTCGCCGTCGTCGGCACCGGGCCCTCCGCCGGGTACACCGCGCAGGAACTGCTGCGCACCACCGGCGCCGAGATCACCATGATCGACCGGCTGCCCGTCGCCGGCGGCCTCCTGCGGCACGGCGTCGCCCCCGACCACCAGTCGACCAAGCGCATCGCCGAGAGCTTCGCCGGCGTCTTCCACGACCCGCGGCTGCGGATGTACCTCAACGTCGAGGCCGGCACGGACCTCACCCACGACGAACTCGCCGCCCACCACCACGCGGTGGTCTACGCCGTCGGCGCGGCCGCCGACCGGCGGCTCGGCATACCCGGCGAGGACCTGCCCGGCAGCCTCCCCGCCACCACCTTCGTGCGCTGGTACAACGCCGAACCGACCGTGCCGGCCGACGCGGTGACGCTGTCTTCGTCCTCGTGCGGTCGGGTCGTCGTGATCGGCAACGGGAACGTCGCCGTCGACATCGCGCGCATCCTGCTCACCGACCCCGACCGGCTCGCCACCACCGACATCGCCGACCACGCGCTCGCCGCCCTGCGCGGCAGCCGGGTGCGGGAGGTCGTCCTGCTCGCGCGGCGCGGGCCGGCGGAGGCGGCGTGGACGCGGTCGGAGTTCCTCGCGCTGCGCCAACTGCCCGGAGTGGAGGTGGTGGTGGACTCGTCCGGGTCCGCCCCCGCGCCTCTGCTGGACGGGCTGCCGCTGGTGCGCTTCGACGGCTCGGCGGAGCCCGAGGGGGCTCGCCGCTTGGTGCTCCGCTTCTTCTCCACCCCCACGGCTCTGACCGGGGACGACGGGGGAGTGACGGGGGTCGCGGTCCGGCGGGCCACGGGGGAGGAGGAGGTGATCCGGGCCGGCCTGGTCGTGCGCTCCATCGGCCACCGGGGCGTCCCGATCCCCGGCCTCCCGTTCGACGAGACGACGGAGACCGTCGCCCATCACGGCGGCCGCGTCGACGGCCTCCCCGGCACCTACGTCGTCGGCTGGGCCAAACGCGGCCCGTCCGGCGGCATCGGCGCCAACCGCGCCTGCGCCCGCGAAACCGTCGACGCCCTCCTCGACGACGCCACCGCCCGCACCCTCCCCACCCCGGCCGCCACCCGCAAGGACCTCGACCACCTCATCCGCTCCCGGCGCCCCGACACGGTGGGCCTGAAGGAACTACGAGCCGTGGACCGCGCCGAACGGACCCGAGGCGAAGCCGAAGGCCGCCCCCGCGTAAAGCTGGCCACCGTCCCAGCCCTCCTCGCCGCCGCCCGCTCCAAGCCCTAACCCCACCTCACCCCACCCGACGTCCTGCGCATCGCCGCCCCACCCACCGACCACGCACAGGAAGTCGGCCAGCTCGACTTCCTGTGCATCGGCGACCCCTTCGTGCACCCGCGCGCGGCGCCCGCCGGCGCTGCTCGTCGCGCCGCAGCGCCCGCGCGAGAAGTCGGCCCGCCTGACTTCCTGTGCACCGCCGTCCCCTTCGTGCACCCGCGCGCGGTGCCCGCTGGCGCTGCTCGTCGCGCCGCAGCACCCGCCCCGCGCGAGAAGTCGGCCCGCCCGACTTCCTGTGCACCGCCGTCCCCTGCGCTATTTCTCCCATCGAGCTGCGCGCGAGAAGTCGGCCAGCTCGACTTCCTGCGCATTGGCGACCCCTTCGTGCACCCGCACGCGGCGCCTGCCGGCGCTGCTCGTCGCACCCCAGCGCCCGCCCCACGCGAGAAGTCGGCCCGCCCGACTTCCTGCGCATTGGCGACCCCTTCGTGCACCCGCACGCGGCGCCCGCCGGCGCTGCTCGTCGCGCCGCAGCACCCGCCCCGCGCGAGAAGTCGGCCAGCCCGACTTCCTGCGCATCCGCGTCCACATCGTTCGCTAACGCACCGTCCGCCGGCGCTACTCTTCGCATGCCAGTACCTGCGTGAGAAGTCGGCCCGCCCGACTTCCTATGCAGCGGCGATCCCTGTGCTTTGGGGGTGCACTGAGCCGGACGCCAGGCACCGGCTGACCCCGCACGAGAAGTCGGTCTGCTCGACTTCCTGCGCGCTCGCCCGCCGACCGCCTCTTGCGCGAGGCTCGCCGGCCGGCGTTGGCGGCGTCATCCCTCACGCCGCCGACGAACCAGCGCTAGTGATTCCTTGGCACCCACCGCCCCTCGCGCGGTCCCGCGTGGGAAGTCGGCCAGTTCGACTTGCTGTACGCAGCTGGCGCCTTCCTCGCTCGCTGGCTTGTACGGGCGGCGCACCCAACCCGCATGGGAAGTCGGCCGACCCGACTTTTGACGCACCAATCCCAACGCCCCAACTCTTGTGCAGCCCACGCGAGAAGTCGGGCCTGCCGACTTCTCGCGTATTGGCTGCTGGGTGGTGTGCAGGGTGGAGTTTCGATTGAGTGAGTGGGTGCGTGAGAAGTCGGGCTGGTCGACCTCGTGTGCGGGCTTGAGGTGGATTTCGAGGGTGAGCGTGCAAGAAGTCGGCCACGTCGACTTTCTGTGTGTCGGCTGGTGGGTGGCGTGTGGGGTGGGGTCTCCGAGTGAGTGAGTGGTGCGTGAGAAGTCGGGTTCGCCGACTTCCTGTTGCAGGGGTGGCTCGTAGGGCGATAGGGGGTGGGCGCACAGGAAGTCGGCTGGGTCGACTTTCTGTGCGAAGTGGGGTGGGGATTCGGGGTGAAGGGGTGGTGGGGGCGTGTCTCCGGTGGGGTGGGGGCGTTGGGCGGGGCGTGAGTGATTGTGTTGCATCGATGGGCGAGGAAACGATTCTGCGGGACGCCGCCGGGGTGCCGATCTATGCCGAGTTGGTGCGGCTCTGGTGGGCGGCCGGGCGGGCGGTGCCGGGGGTGGTGGATCCGGTGTGGGAGAGTTTGGCGGCTCCGCCACCGGGGTGGGTGCCGGGCAGTGCCGGGGCGATAAAACCCGGATGATCCACTGTCACCGCACCGCGGTTGGCCCTAGCCTTTGAGGGCTCGCGGGGAGGGGGAGACGGTGGAGCAACTCGGGCCTGCGGATCCGCGACAGGTCGGGCCGTACGCATTGGTCGGACGGCTCGGGGCCGGTGGCATGGGGGCCGTGTACCTGGGCCGGTCGGCCGGTGGGCGGACCGTGGCCGTCAAGGTCGTGCGGCCGGAGCTGGCCGGGGACCCGGGCTTCCGCGCGCGGTTCCGGCAGGAGGTCGCGGCGGCGCGCCGGGTGTCGGGGGCGTTCACCGCGCCCGTCGTCGACGCCGACCCGGAGGCCGTCACCCCCTGGATGGCCACGGCCTTCGTCGTGGGCGTCCCGCTGCAGGACGCGGTGGTGCGGCACGGCCCGTTACCCGAGGGGACGGTCCGCACGCTGGCCGCCGGGCTCGCGGAGGCCTTGCACGAGGTGCACCGGGCCGGGCTGATCCACCGGGACCTCAAGCCCGGCAACGTGCTGCTGGCGCTGGACGGTCCGCACGTCATCGACTTCGGCATCTCGCGCGCCGCCGACGGCACCGGGCTGACGACGACCGGTTCGGTGATCGGTTCGGCGCCGTACATGTCACCGGAGCAGGCACTGGGCGAGCCGCTCGCCCCGGCGAGCGACGTGTTCGCGCTCGGGTCGACGGTCGCGTACGCGGCGCTCGGACGGCACCTGTTCGGCGAGGGTGCCGCTGCGGCCGTGCTGTTCCGCGTGGTCAACACCGAGCCGGACCTGAGCGGTCTGCCGGACGGCCTCCGGTACCTGGTGGGCGCCTGCCTCGCGAAGAACCCGGTGCACCGGCCGGCCCCGCGGCAGCTCGTCGAGCTGGTCGAGCGGATCGGCCGTCCCGACACGGCGGGCGGCTGGCTCCCGCAGGCCGTCACGGCGGACGTGCTCGCGGTGCGGGGCGTCCTCACCGCGGCACCCGAGCCATCGGAGAGACCGGAGTCCCCGGAGCCACCGGCATACCCGCCGCCGGCATACCCGCCCCCGGCATACACGCCGCCCCCGTCCGACGCCCCACCCCGCCAACCCCCACCCCGCCAACCCCCGCGTCGCCGGCTCCCGCGCCGTCGCGTCCTGCTGGCCATCGGCGGCGGCGTGCTCACCGCAGCGGGCGCGGCCACCACCGTCGCTCTCCTCCGCGAGCAGGACGTCCGCGACGTCCACGCGCCGCCCGGAGCCGCCGCCACCACGGGCGCCACGACCACCCGCCCCGCCGTCGCCTCCGTCCCCGAGGCGTCCCTCGCCTGGAAGGTGAACCTGCCGTCCGCCTGCCCCCAGCTCCTCTCCGCCCCCGGCGTGACGGCCTGCATCGGGCTCGGCCACATCTGGGGCGTGGACGACGCCGGGCACACCAAGTGGACGGCGGACGCCGGCTACGCGATGGGCGGCATGCCCCGGAACTTCTCGGCCCTGGGCGGTGACCGCCTCTACACCGTCGGAATGGCGATGGTCGGAGCCGCGCCGAGGAGCGAGCTGGTGAGCGTGAACCCGGCCGACGGTTCGATCGACTGGCGGCTCCAGCAGGACCACCCGCACGCCGTGGGCGAGCTGCTGTTCGCCGGGGTCCGCGCCGGCCGGGCCTACCTGATCGGCCTCGGCGACGGCGCGGACCGGGGGATCGCGGACACCGGCTTCCACGTGTGGGCGGTGGACCTGGCCGGCCGCCGTACCGCCTGGCTCCACGGCGACCAGGCGCAGCTGCTCGAACTCGCGCTCCTGCCCGGCGACGACCACGCGGCGCTGAGCACCCAGGACACCCTGAAGATGCTGGACGCCAAGGGCGAGGTCGCGTGGGAGCGGAGGATGCCCTCCCTCGGCCTGACCGCCGCCGGCGGCCACTACCTTGTGCCCGACGCCGTCCGGGGCACCCTGACCGCCCTCGACCCGGCCACCGGCAACCCGACGTGGACGACGGACGGTGTCATCGGCGCCTCCCTGCGCGGCGACGGCTTCGCGGCCTCGGCGGACGGCGGCACGGTGCACTGCCTGATGAAGGACGCGGACGGAGGCGTCTCGGTCGCCGCCCTCGACACCGGCAACGGCCGCCCCCGCCACCGCACCCCGCTGCCGCCCGACCCGCCGGACGCCGCGTACCTGGGCGCCCGCCTCCTGCTCGCCGACGGCAACCTCTACCGGATGGGCCCGGACACCGTCCTGTGGGCGCTCGACCCGGCGGACGGCAAACCCCGCTGGAAGTACTCGGGGTTGAAGGGCAAGGACCCGACCACCCTGGCCTGGACGGCCGGCGACGGGCGGCTGTGCGTGTCCGACCCGAGCACGTCCACGGTGACCGCCCTGCACGCGAACGGAGCGTGAGCACGACCGTGCACGACCACCCCGCCCCCGAACCCGCCCCCGCCCCCGAACCCGCCTCCGCCCCCGAACCCGCCCCCGAACCGAACGGAACCCGATGATGCGGCAGCTGGACCCCGCCGACCCGCCCAGGATCGGCCCGTACGCGCTGCTCGGCCGGCTCGGGGCGGGCGGCATGGGCGTCGTGTACCTGGGCCGGTCGGCGGGCGGACGGACGGTCGCCGTCAAGGTGGTGCGACCCGAACTCGCCGGGGACCAGGGCTTCCGCGCCCGGTTCCGGCGCGAGGTCGCCGCCGCGCGCGCCGCGTCGTCGGCGTTCACCGCGCCGGTCGTGGACGCCGACCCGGACGGGCCCGTCCCGTGGTTGGCGACCGCCTTCGTGCCGGGCATCGGCCTGGACGAGGCGGTGATGCTGGTCGGGCCGTTCCCCGAGCACGTGCTGCGCATCGTCGCGGCCGGGATCGCCGAGGAGCTGCGCGCCATCCACGCGGCCCGGCTCACCCACCGCGACCTCAAGCCGAGCAACGTCCTGCTGGCGCTGGACGGCCCGCACGTCATCGACTTCGGCATCGCGCGGGCGGCCGACGGCACCGCGCTCACCGCCGAGGGCGCGATCTTCGGCACGCCCGCGTACATGTCCCCGGAGCAGGCGCTCGGCCGGACGGCGGGCCCGGCGAGCGACGTGTTCTCGCTCGGCGCGACGCTGGTGTACGCGGCCTCCGGCGGGCGCGGGCCGTTCGACGGCGGGCACCCGCTGGCGGTGCTGCAGAAGGTGGCGGGCGAGGAGCCCGACCTGTCGGCGGTGCCCGGCGGGCTGCGGCTGCTGATCGCGGCCTGCCTGGCGAAGGAGCCGGCGGACCGTCCGACGCCGGAGCAGGTCGTGGCCGCGCTCGCGCAGGGCGGTGCGGGGGCGGTGGCCCAAGGTCCTTGGCTGCACCCGTCGTTGGTGACGCAGATCGAGCGGGCGGCGGCCGTCCTCGCGCCGTCCGTCCCGCCACCGCCCGCGGCGCCCCCTTTCGCACCGCCCGCGGCGCCGCCCGCCGCACCGCCGCAGCCCCAACCAGCCCACGAGCCGGGCGGGCCGACCGATCAGCCCAGGCCCTCCCGCCGCAAGCTGCTCCTGGGCCTGGCCGGGGGAGCCGTGGCGTTGGCCGGGGGCGGCGCCGCGCTGTACTACGCGCTCCCGTCCTCCTCGGACCGAGTCTCCGGCGACGGAGCGAAGCCCTCGACCGCCGCCCCCGGACGCCCCGCCCCCACCGACCTCACTCGCCCGATCGACACCAAGACCGCCGCCACTCCCCTCTGGACCGCCCAACTCGACGAGCCCGCGATCCAGTTGGCCGGCGAGGGCGGCACCGTCCTGGTCGCCGGGATGACCGGCGTCCGCGCCTTCGACCAGTCCGGCCGTCCCCTCTGGGGCCCGCTGTCGAACCAGATGGCCCGTTCGTGGACCGGGCTCGGTTCCGGCGCGTTGGTGGTCGGTGGCGGCAAGGCCTACGCCGGCGGGTTCGTGAGCCTGACCGACCCCCTCAACCTCAACTACGCGATCAAGGCCGTCGACCTCGCCACCGGCACCGTCGCCTGGTCGATCACCCGGAAGGCCGTCGGCCTCACGAACGTCTCGCTCGCGGGCCTGCTCGACGGGGTCCTGTACATCCACGGGGACGGGACCACCACGCACGTCGCCCCGCCGGCGCCGCCGCAGTACCAGCAGGCCACCTTCGTCCAGGCGATCGACCCGGCGACGCAGGCGGTCCGCTGGGAGACCACCTACCCCCACACCCAACCGGTGTACGGGCGGCTCCTGGTGCCGTCCTCCGGCACCCGCGTGCTGTACAACACCGCCACCGTCGACCGCACGATCTCCAAGCTGACCGCGCTCGACACCGCCGCCGCCGGGAAGACGGTGTGGGAGCAGCCCGCCCCCGGAGCCGGGGCCACGCTCACCTCCCTCACCACCCTCCCCGCCTTCTCCGACGGCCCGCACGCTTCGGCCGGCGGCCGGTTCCTGTTCCTCACCGACCACCTCTACGCCCTCGACCCGGAGGGCGGCGCGGTGGCGTGGCAGTCGCCCGGCCGGCCGGTCTTCCAGGCCGCGGCGGCGAGTCCGGACGGCACCGCCGTCTACGCGGCCGCGTCGCAGTTCGAGGGACCGGCGGTGGTCGTGCAGGCCTTCGACGCGAAGAGCGGCGCGGTCCGTTGGTCGGGGTCGCTGCCGATCGGCTCGGTCAACCGGATCGAGGTGTTCTGCGCGGACGGCAACGTGTACGTGTGGGCGCACGGACAGGTGTGGGCGCTCGACCCGGACACCGGCGACGCCCGGTGGAGTTTCGACTTCACGCCGAGCACCGAGACGACCGCCCTGGTGCCGTTCTGGGCGGGCGGCGGAAGGGTCTACGGGCCGACGGACAAGGGCCTGGTCGCGCTCGCGGCGGACGGGAAGGCGGCGCGGAGCTGAGCGGCGGAGGCGCTGGTCCGTCGACCCGTCAGTCCGCCAGCGCCCCCTCCGTCGGCGCCCCGTCGGCGAACGGCTCGGGCCGGACCGCTCCGCCGATCTCCTCGCCGTAGAACTGGCGCGCCCAGCGCCGGAGCAGCCCGATCGAGCGTTCCCCGGGGACCAGGCGCGGCTGCGCCAGGTAGCGCTTGTGGGCGAGCACCGGGCGGTCCTGCTTGACGACGCGTACGGTGCCCCGCAGCGCCACCCACGCCGCCGCCCGGTCCGCCGCCCGGTCCGCCGCCGAGGCGAGCACCCCCGGCGCCCCCGGCACCCCGGGCACCCTCGGCACCCCCGGTGCCGGCCGGCCGACCGCCACGGCGATCAGCACCGCCGTCCGCCACGGCGCGACCGGTGTGGACAGCACCCACACCCGCAGCCGGCGGCCCAGTCCCGGCAGTTCCGCCACCACCTGGATCGAGCCGAGTCCGGCCAGCGTGACCGGCTGCTCCAGGCTGACCGCGCCGAGGCCGGGGAAGCGGGTGGTCGTGCGCTGGTGGACGGTGAACAGCGGGCCGGCGATCTCCGGCGGGGCGGTCTCCCGGGTGTCCAGGCCGTGCAGGACGGCGGTGTGCCGGAAGTCGACGCTGTTCTCCGCCACCTCCTGCGGGTGCGACAGCACCTCCCCGCGCCACCACGCGAGCGGCACCGCCCCGACCGGCGGTGGGAGTTCCCACGTGGGCGGTTCGCCGGCGATCCCCCGCCAGACGTACAGGATGCCGTCCCGCTCGGCGAGGTGGTTGTGCGTCAGGCCCGCCCGCAGCCGGGTGCCGTCCGGCGCGCCCGTGCACGAGCCGTCCGGCCCGAACGCGAAGCCGTGGAACGGGCAGACCAGGTCCTCGCCCCGGACGGTCCCGCCCGCCCCGAAGTGCGCGCCCAGGTGCGGGCAGTGCGGGCCCACCGCGCGCAGCGTGCCGCGCCGGGTGCGGTACAGCACCACGTCCTCGCCCATCAGGCGGGCCGTCCGCACCCGGCCGGGCGGGACGTCCCGGGCGAGGCCGACGCAGAACCAGCCGCTCGGGTACGGCAGGGGGGCGGCGTTCGTCATGCGGTTCACCTCGGGGGCTCGGCGGTGGAAGCGGGGGAGAGCGGCTTGACGGGATTCGACTTGACGGCGGTGTGGACGTACCAGGCGACGTATGCCCGCACGGCGTACATCTCCACCGTGGAACGGAGGTTGAGCCAGCGCGCCGGATCGCCGAACCGGCGCAGCACCGCCCACGGCAGCCGGAAGTACGCGTACACGGCCTCCGTCGTCGGCGTGTAGTACGGCGTCGCGTCCAGCGCCTCCTCGACCTCGAACCCTGCCTCGGCGAGCAGGTGCGGGAGGTTGCGGGCGTGGTAGACCTTGGCGCCCGTCATCACCATCGCGTCCAGGTAGGGTTCGAGCAACGCTCGTGCGTCCGGCGCCATTTCGTCCAGCGGGACGGTGCTCATCGGACCGAGCAGCACCAGCCGCCCGCCCGGGCGCAGCACCCGGTGGAGCTCGGCGAGGGCGCGCGGCGGGTCGTAGGAGTGGACGAGAGTCTCCATCGAGTACGCGCCGTCGAACGTGCCGTCGCGGAACGGGAGTCGGTGGAAGTCGCCGCACGAGAAGGTGGTGCGGTCGGACAGTCCCGCGCGGGCGCTCAGCCGGTTCGCCTCGTCGACGTGGAAGTCCAGCAGGTCGACGCCGGTGACCGCGAGCCCGAACCGCACCGCCATCGCCCGCGCCACCACGCCCGCCCCGGCGCCCGCGTCCAGCACCTCGGCGCCCGGCGGGAGCGCGAGCCTGCGGCCGAGCACGTCCTCCAGCTGCCGCTGCGCCCGCCACAGGCGCCACTTCGACTGCCCGGGCTCGGTCCACCCCCAGTGCCGGGCGTTGCGCGCCACCCGGCTGTAGAACAGCCGGCTGCCCGTACGCCCGTAGACCCGGCGCAACCCGGCGAGATCGGGTTCCTGAGCGATCATGCAGACAAGCTAGCCCCGCACGTGAGGCGCGGACTCGCGCGCCACGCGCGGGGCTCGTTCGTTCGAAGTCGTGCGAATTCGTGCGAAGTCGTTGCGACGAGATGATCAGCCGACCATCGTCTTCCGCAGCCACGCCGTGATGAGCTCCATCGCCTCGCCCATCTTCGAGATCGCGCAGTGCCCGGTGTCCGGAAGCAGGTGCACCTCGGTGGCGCGGCGGCCGGTGAAGACCAGGGTGTCGTGCTGCGGGACGTGCAGGGAAGGCCCGGGGCGGCCATGAGGTGGACTGACGTCGGCCGTGCCGCCCGGCGCCGAGACCGGCGGGCGGGCCTCGGTCGTGCCGGCCGGCGCCGCGACCGGCAGGCCGCCTCGGCAGGGCTCCATCCGGCGGGGGTGGGGAAGACGCCCGGAAGGCGGGACGCGCGGAGCCGGTCCCGCCCCGGGCTCCGCAACCCGCGGGCCCGCCCTGCGTTGAACCGGCCATGAACAACTACGCTGCACCGCTTGATGCTTGGCAAGGAATCTCATGGAAAGCCGACACCCGCCCGTCGGCCAATCGGCATGTCCTTCCGGTGCTCCACGCCGTACCGCTCGGTGACCGTTGGCTCGTGCAGGTCGACGCGATCGCCCTGGCCGCCTTGGCGGCCATGCCGGACGCGGCGATCGCGTTGCGCAGCAGGCGCGGCTACCTGCCGGAGAGCCCCGGGAACCAGGCGCTCGCCGAGATGCTCCGCCGGCGTCCGCAGGACTTCGGCCTCGTCGGCGGACCGATCGTCCTCGGAGCGGAGAGCCTCCAGTGGGAGGCCGACCGGGTGCGCGGGGGCGGCAGGCTCTGGGTTTCGGGGCTGGAGTGCTACGACGGGTTCCAGCGGCTGGTGATTATGGCCCACGTCGCCCGCGAGTTGCCGCCGCCGGAACTGGTCAAGGCCGTGCTGTGGGTGGTCGTGGTCACCGGTGAGGACCGCCGGCGGACCCGGGACCTGTGCGACACGGCGGACCGGTGCGTCAGTCCGGCCGTTCCGCAGGACAATCTGGGCAGTTGCCCGCACCTCCGGGCCGTGCGGTAGGAATTTGCGGCAGAGGGAAGCTATTTCGACACCCGCCGGGGTGTCGTGTCCGGGCCGCACCCGGTGGGCTTCACGATCGCGGACGTGTTCAGGTCCCTGGCGGCGCTCTCCCGCGGGTCGAGCCCCCGGCTGAGCAATCGGCTGCAGACCGACGAGGGCCTGGACGCGCTCTGGTCGGACCTCGGCAGCGACGCCTACCGGAGCATCGTGCACGAGGACGTGCACGCGATCAGCGTCCAACGGGCCGTCGAGGCGCGGAGGGAGGCGCAGAAAGCGCTCGCCCGGCTCCGGAAGCGCCACAGCACGGGCCACTACAAGCTGCTCGAGTACGCGCCCGAACTGGTGATCTGGGGCGCCTGCCGGATGCTGCCGCGCGCAACGCTGCACGACGGGGGGCGGAACTCGCCGCGCTGGACGGAGATCATCCACGGTCAGCTCCCGGCCGAAACGGAGCGTGTGGCCCACCTGCTGGTGGTGTCCTACGAGCGGCGGCGGGGTGCGAAGCACATGTTCAAGAACGTGGCGCCGAGGCTCGACCTGTGGCTGGAACTGGTGGACGACGTGTTCGGCTGCGGTTAGGGGACCGGCTCTCCGGGGGCGGGACGGGCTTCGGGGCCGCTGCGGCGCGCGGCGGTCGGTCGCGTCGGCACCGTGTCCCCCGACACCGTGACCGACGTGACCGGCATACCCCCCGGGGTGCCCACCGGCTCGTGCCCCCCCGGCACGGTGCCCGGCACCCCCACTGCGGTCGGCGCCACCCCCTGTCGGGCGCCGACCCACGGCCGTCGGTCCGAACCCGGCGACGACCGTCGGCGCCGGGCCCGCCTGCACCACCGGACAGCCCGCCGCGGCCGCGACGTCCCCCCGTCGTGGGCCGCGCCCCCGAGCGCGTTCCGGTGGCACCGCACACCTCGGCGCCACGGAGATCGTGACAGTGCGGAGGCCCTCCGCACATTGCCAGGACCCGGCAATCTTGACGCCCCTTTGACACCCGGAAACGCGCGTGCGTCCGCGTGCATGCGCGCCCGCCGGCCGGCGTCGCTACAGCGGCTGCTCCGGCCAGTTCAGGAGCCGGGCCCCCATGGCCGCCGTCTCCAGCGTGAAGCGCTGGAGGGCGTCGGACGGGTCGTAGCCGGTCAGGGCCTTGATCCGCTCCAGGCGGTAGCCCAGGGTCCGGACGCTCAGGCCCAGGCGGCGGGCGGCCTCCGCGTTGACGTAGGCCGTCTCCGACTGGACCACGATCGTGTCCAGCAGCGGGCGGGCCCCGCCCCTCGCCTCCGTCAGCGGGCCCAGGACCGTCCGTACGAGGTCCGCCATGGCCGCGCGGTCGCGCATCAGCACCGGGAAGACGAGCAGCTCCTCCGCCTTCAACTGCCGTGCGGGGAGGGCGAGCCGCTCCGCGTAGTCGAGTGCCCCCAGCGCCTCCTCGTAGCTGCGCAGCACCCCGCTCGCGCCCGAGTGGCGGCGGCCCGTCGCCACCCGCCGGACCGGGCGGTAGCCGGTGCCGGGGCGCAGGGCCAGTTCGGTGAACGCCTCCAGCACCACGCGTTCGCTGTCCGGGGCGATGCACACCAGCCGACCGTCCTTGCCGGTCAGCAGGACGCCCCGTTCGCCGAAGCGCCCGACCAGTTCCCGTTCGACCCGGCTCACCAGGTGGTGCACGTGGTGCGCGTCCGCCGCGGGCCCGTCGACGGCGGCCACCGCGACGGCGTAGGCGCTGGCGAGCCGCAGGCCGAAGCGGTCGGCGCGTTCGGCGAGGGCGCCGAGGTCGGTGCGGCCGTGCAGCAGGTCGTCGATGAACTCCCGCCGTGCGGACTCCTCCTGGCGCACCGCCATGCGCTGGGCGCGTTCGTGGCCCTCGCCGAGGGCGGCGAGGGCGGCCTCGGTCGCGGCGAGGACGGCGTCGCCGGTGCGGCGCAGGTCGCCGACGCCGCTCGCGGCGGTGACGTCCGGCAGGGTGTGCCAGGCCCGGCGGGTGGCGGCCAGGCCGTGGGCGACCACCTCGCGCAGGCCGTAGCCGGCTTCGGCGCAGTGCTCGCCGAGGGTGCGCAGGTGCTCCAGTTCGGCGCGGCGCGGGAGCCGGCCGGTGCGGGCGACCTGGGCGAGCAAGTCCGTGCAGGCGGTGGCCAGTTCGGAGGGTATGCCGGGGTCGGGTCCGGGTTCGTTCCCCGCCGTCATCGTGTTCCGCCCCGCTCTTCGTTCGTGCCGCTACCGGCGCGGAACCCTAGCAGGACCGCTACGGGCCGTCCGGCCCAGGTCCGCCCGCCGCAGAGTCGCCGGGCCCAGGCCCGTCCGGCTCGGGCCCGCCCGCCGCCGAGTCGCCAGGCCCAGGCCCACCCGTCCCAGGCCCGCCCGCCGCCGAGTCGCCCGGCTCCGCTCCCAGCGGCTCGCGGAAGTGCAGGACGAAGCGCGCGCTGCTGCCGTCGATCCGCCGCCGCACGTACAGCGCCGGGGCGCCGTCCGGGGTGCAGCTGACGCCCTCGCGCACGAGCAGCGGCGTGCCCGCCGGGACGCCGAGGAGTTCGGCGTCGGCGAGGTCGGCGCCGATCGCGCCGAACGCCCGCCAGTCGTACTCCAGCTCGACCCCGGCGGCGCGGGCGAGGTCGAGCACCAGGTTGCCGGGCCGGCCGGGCCGGACGAGCTCCGCGGGCAGCGGCCCGAACGGCACCCAGTAGCTGCACGCCGCCCGGGCCCGCCCGCCGAGGCGGATCACCGTGTCGACGCGGGACAGCTCGCCCGGCCCGCGGCCCAGCTGCCGGGCGGCCTCCTCGTCCTCCGCCGAGCCGGCCACCGGCCGCGTGCCCAGCACGAACTCCCCGTCCCCGCCCTCCGGGGCGCCCGGCAGCGCGCTGTGCACGCTCCCGAGGTCGAACCGCTGGCTGCGCGGGTCCACCGTGATCGAGACGCGCACCGCCGGCGGCCGGACGAACGTGCCGACCCCGCGCCGGATCTCGACGACGGCCGCGCGCTCCAGCTCCGCCACCGCCTGCCGGACGGTGAGCCGGTTCACACCGAACTCGGCGCTCAGCTCCGGTTCGCTGGGCAGCCGGGCGCCCGCCGGGTACGCGCCGGCGTCGATCCGCTCCTGGAGCTGTCGCGCCAGGCGGCGGTAGAGGGGGGTGCTGGGAGGGTTGGTCGCCACGGGCACGATCCTACGAAGCTCCCGGCCCGACGATTCCCGTCCGGCGCGGGCCCTGGCTCGGCGCGGGCCCCGGCTCGACGATCCGGCCTCGGAGCGGTGCCATGGAAGGTAGCCCCGGGGGAGGGCGGCTTGCCCGCGACCCCCCGGAGCGGTTAGACATCTGGACGACACATCTAGATGTCTAGATGTCCTCTCGAAAGGCATAGGCCGCGCATGTCCCTGGTCAACTTCCGCGACTCCGCCGTCCTCGGCGACCCCGAGGGCCTGCGGGTGCGCCCCGGTGTCCTCTACCGCTCCGCCCAGCCGTTCCCGGCCGCCGACGCCGCCACCGTCGAGCAGCTGCGGGCCTGCGACATCCGCACCATCGTCGACCTGCGCGACGGCTCCGAGACCGACCCGGCCGACTGGGCCGCCGCCGAGTCCGCCGGCATAGCCGTCGTCGCGGCCCCGGTGAACCCGGCCACCGACGGCCTCGCCGAGCGCTTGCGCACCATGACCACCGCCGCCGACCTCGGCGACTTCTACGTGCTGATGGCCGAGTCCGCCCCGGCCGCCGTCGCCGCCGCCGTCGAGGCCGCGGCCCGTCCGGGCGCCGTCCTGCTGCACTGCGCGGCCGGCAAGGACCGCACCGGGCTGCTCACCGCGCTGCTGCTCGACCTGCTGGGCGTCCCGGCCGAGCTCATCGTCGCCGACTACGTCCGCACCGCCGACGCGCTGCCGCAGATCTTCGCCGGTCTCGCCGACCGCCACCGCACCGCCCTCAACGAGCGGCCCGACCTGCACATCCCGGCCCCGCTGCTGCAGGCCCCGGCCGAGGCGATGGCCGTGTTCCTCGACCTGGTCCGCACCCGCCACGGCGGCGCCGCCGCCTTCCTGCCGGCCTGCGGCGTGAGCGCGGAGACGCTGGCCGCGTTCCGCGCCAAGGCCGCCGCCGATGCCTCCGCCGATCCCGCCAAGGCCGCCGCCGATGCCGCCGCCCATCCCGCCGCCGATGCCGCCGTCAGTGCCGGCGTCGTGGAGCCCGCCGCGGGCTGAGGCCGGGGAGCCGCAAATCCCGTTGCCGCCGCCCGCCCCTCCTGGCAACGTGCGTCGGCATGACCGCGCTGTACGGGATCCGGGCCGACCACGACGAGCGGACGATCGTCCTCTACCAGGCGTACGCCCCCGCCGTCGCCGACCCGGCGCTCGCGGCGGGCCGGTTCGTGGCGCCGTTCTCGTTCCGGCGGATGACCTGGATCAAGCCGTCGTTCCGCTGGCTCATGCACCGCAGCAACTGGGCCCGCAAGCCCGGCCAGACGCGGGTGCTGGCGGTCCGGATCACCCGCGAGGGCTGGGAGGAGGCCCTGGCCCGGGCGGTCCTGACGACGGCGCACCCGGACGGAGTCGCGGGTGCGGCCGTGCACGTCCAGTGGGACCCGGAGCGGACGCTGCGCGGGGGAGCGCTCAACCACTACAGCATCCAGGTGGGGGTGGGCCGTTCGCTGATCCGGACGTTCGCCGACGAGTGGGTGGTCGGCCTCACCGACCTCACGCCGCGGGTGCACCGGATCGCCGACCTGGTCCGGGCCGGCCGGGCGGCACAGGCCGAGCGCCTGCTGCCGCCCGAGCGCCCGTACCCGCTGCCGGCCGCGATCGCCCGCCGCCTGGGAGCGGACTGACCTCCGCGGGTCCCGCCGCCCCGGCCCGTCCTCACACGTCCCGCCGCCGTACCAGGACGACCGTCACCGCCACCGCGACCATGCCCCACACCCCCATGGTGATCCAGGAGTCCAGCACGCTCGGCGCGTACTTCCCCATCGTGGTCGTCGAGTTCGGGTTGATGGCGAGCCGCTGCACGGTGGCCAGCGGCAGGTGGGTGCCGATCTCCTTGAGCCACCGGTAGCGGTCCCCGCCGAACATCATCGGCAGGATGAACAGCAGCATCACCAGCGAGACGATCGACGCGGTCGCGTGCCGCAGCAGCGCCCCCAGCGCCATCCCGATCAGCGCGCAGACCGGCACGATCGCCGCGTACCCGAGGACCGCCCGCAGGCAGCCGTCGTCGGTGATGGACAGCCCGACGTGCCGGGAGGCCAGCATCGCGTTGGTGGCGAAGAAGGAGACCACCGACACCACCGCCCCGGCGAGCGCGGTGATCCCGCCGATCAGCAGCACCTTGGCGCCGATCACCCCGCGCCGGTCGGGCACGGCGGCGAACGTGGTGCGGATCAGCCCGGTGGTGTACTCGCCGAAGACGGTGATCGCCCCGAGGCTGCCCGCCGCGACGGCCATCAGCGCGCTCGAAATGCTGCCGAGCCCGTGGTACAGCGGGTCGTACCGGTACGGCGGCATGCCGGGCATCCGCGCGGGCGGGTGGTCGATGTACGTCAGGTCGGTGTGGACGGCGTTGATGTTGACCGCGATCGCCACCAGCGAGGCCAGCGCGAGCACCCAGTAGGTGGACCGCAGCGAGCGGAGCTTGATCCACTCGGCGGCGAGCAGGTCGGTGAAGCGGTGCAGCGGCGCCTCGGGGTGAAGCGGCGCCGCGGGCTGGAGCGGGGCTGCGGGCTGAACGGTCACGGTACTCATCGGGCATCTCCGGCCAGGTACTCGACGCTGTCGGCGGTCAGGGACATGAACGCCGACTCCAGGGAGGACGTACGGGGGGCGAGCTCGTGCAGCACCACGCCGTGCCGCAGGGCCAGTTCGCCGATCCGGGCGGCGGGCAGGCCGGTCACCAGGCCGGTCTCCGGGCCTTCGCGCCGCACCTCGGCGCCCGCGTCCGTCAAGACCGGTACCAGTGAGGCGAGTCCGGGCGTCCGCACGGCCACGCCCGCCACCGCGTGCCGGGCCGAGAAGTCCGCGAGGCTCTCGTCGGCGATCAGCCGGCCCCGGCCGATCACGATCAGCCGGTCGGCGGTGTGCTCCATCTCGGCCATCATGTGGCTGGATACGAAGACCGTCCGCCCCTCCTCCGCGAGCCGCCGGAACAGCCCGCGCACCCACAGCACGCCCTCCGGGTCCAGCCCGTTGAGCGGCTCGTCGAAGAGCAGCACCGGCGGATCGCCCAACAGCGCGCCGGCGATGCCCAGCCGCTGCTTCATGCCCAGCGAGTACCCGCCGATCCGGCGCCCGGCGGCCTTGCCGAGCCCAACCTCCGCCAGCACCTCGTCCACCCGCCCGAGCGGGATCCGGTTGCTGCGGGCCAGCGCCGCGAGGTGCGCCCGGGCGCTGCGCCCGCCGTGCACGTCCTGCGCGTCCAGCAGGGCGCCGACGTGCCGCAGGCCGCGCGGGCGCCCGGCGAACGGGACGCCGTCGACGGTGACGGTGCCGCCGGTGGGCGTGTTGAGCCCCAGGACCATCCTGAGGGTGGTGGACTTGCCGGCGCCGTTGGGGCCGAGGAAGCCGGTGACGGTGCCCGGCCGGACGGTGAAGGACAGGTCGTCGACGGCGAGCTTGTCGCCGTACCGCTTGTTGAGTCGCTCGATCTCGATCACGGGACAACGGTGCCGGTCGGAGCCGTGCACCGGCATCGGGCGACGGGACACACCGCGCGGCCCACGGGACACACCGCGCGACCGGTGCAGTGGCCCCGGGGATTAGGCCCGTGGGCCACTGTGCGGCGCACGGATGATCGATACGATCGGGCGATGATCATCGAAGCCCGCCCGCCGCTGCTCCGGCGCCTGCCCCCGGGCGTGTGGGTGGCGGCGTTCTGGGCGGCCGTCGTCGTCTTCCGGTTCTTCACGCGCGCCGACGAACTGCGCCACCTCCTCACCTATGACGGCAACCCCGAGGACATGCCGCTCGTCGTCACGGCGGTCGTCACCACGTCCGTCGCCGCGCTGCTGGTGCGCCTGCCGCTCGCCGCCATCGCGGTGGCGCTCGCGGGCGGCCTCTTCTCGCTCGGCATGTGGAAGGTCCCCGAGACGACCGTCCTCCAGTTCCTGATCGCCGACGCCGTCGTCGGCTACTGCGCCGCCACCCGCACCCGGCTCGTCTCCCTCTGTGCCGCCGGGATGCCGCTCGCCATGCTCCTCGGACTGTTCCTCTGGGGCGCCCTCAACGGCTACCCCGTCAACCCGATGGCCTACGGCGGCATCGGCGCGACCGTTGCCATCGCCTGGCTCGTCGGCAACACGATCCACCAGAGCCGCCGCCACACCGAAGCCCTGCGCGGGCGCGCCACCGAACAGGCCGTCACCGCCGAACGGTTGCGCATCGCCCGCGAGTTGCACGACATGGTCGCCCACAACATCGGCATCATCGCGATCCAGGCCGGCATGGGCCGCCGCGTCATGGACACCCAGCCCGCCGAGACCCGCAACGCGCTCGACGCCATCGAGGCCACCAGTCGCGAGACCCTCGCCGGACTGCGCCGCATGCTCGGCGCGCTGCGGCAGGGCGAGGGCGAGTCCGCGCCGCTCGAAGTCGCGCCCGGACTGGCCGAGTTGGACCGGCTCGTGGCGAACACCGCGGTCGCCGGCGTCCGCGTCGCACTCACCCGCACCGGCGAGCCGCGCCACCTGCCCGCCGACGTCGACCTCGCCGCCTTCCGGATCGTCCAGGAGGCGGTGACCAACGTGGTCAAGCACTCCGGGACGAGGGACTGCCACGTCACCGTCGACCACCGCCCGGACGAGGTCGAGGTCACCGTCGTCGACCTGGGCGTCGGTGCCGGCGCGGGCGGCGGCTCCGGAGCCGGCCCGGGCCACGGCTCGGGCCCGGGGCGCGGATCCGGCACCGGCTACGGCATCGCCGGCATGCGCGAACGGGTCAGCCTGCTGAACGGCGAGTTCAGCGCCGGCCCGCGCCCCGAAGGCGGCTTCCGCGTCGCCGCCCGACTACCGCTCCCCGCGGACTTCCCCCTGGAGGTGGGACCGTGATCCGAGTCGTCCTGGTCGACGACCAGCCGCTCATCCGCACCGGCCTGCGCGTGCTCATCGCCGACACCCCCGACCTGGAGGTCGTCGGCGAGGCCGGCGACGGCGCCGAGGCCGTCGACCTCGTCACCCGGCTGCGCCCGGACGTCGCCGTCATGGACATCCGCATGCCCGGCGTCGACGGCATCGAGGCCACCCGCCGCATCGCCGCCGACCCCGGCGTGGACACCCACGTGCTCGTCCTCACCACCTTCGACGACGACGACTACGTGTACGGCGCGCTGCGCGCCGGCGCGAGCGGGTTCCTCGTCAAGGACCTCGCCCTGGAGACCATCCTCGACGGCATCCGCGTCGTCGCCGCCGGGGACGCCCTCATCGCGCCGAGCGTCACCCGCCGCCTGATCGGCGAGTTCGCCGCCCGCCCGCAGTCCGCGCCGACCCCGCGCCGGCCCGTCGCCTCGATCGTCACCGAACGCGAACGCGAGGTGCTCACGCTGGTCGGGCGGGGGCTGTCGAACGCCGAGATCGCCGCGGAACTCGTCATCAGCGTGGCCACGGCGAAGGCGCACGTCGCCCGGCTCTTCGCCAAACTCGACGCCCGCGACCGGGTCCACCTGGTCATCCAGGCCTACGAGTTCGGCCTCGTCGCACCGTAGGTCCCGACGGCGCCTCCGCGCCCCTGTCCCCCCGGGCACGGCAAAGCGCCGGGGCGGGCCCGCACTGCCCGCCCCGGCGCCTGTTTTCCGGCGGCCTTCAGATGGTTCTCACGTGGTGCTCAGACGGTTGCCCGGATGGTTGCCCGGACGGGTGCCCGGACGGGTGCCCGGACAGTTCAGGGAACGACCGGGTGCGAGATCTCGCAGCCGCCCGCGCCGCCGTTGTAGTCGTTCGCCCAGGTGCCCTGCATCGCGAACGAGCCCGTCGCGAGCGTCACGTTCTGCGCGCCGCCCACGCCGCCGGTGCCCTTCCAGGCGCACTTGTCGGCGTTCTCGGAGCCGGACGAGTCGGTCCAGCCGCCGGCCGGGTTCTGGTCGGTGATGGTCTCGGAGTACTCGTGGCCGTACACCATCGTCACGCCGTCCAGCAGGCCCGCGGTGCCGGTGTTGACGTAGTTCTGGCCGCACGAGGTGCCCATGTCGGTGACGTACGGGTCGTTGGTGAACGCGATGTCGCCGTACGGGGAGGAGGCCGCGCCGCCGCTCAGGGTGGAGTCGCCGTTCCAGTCGTGCCAGGCGCAGAAGCTGCCGGAGGTGGTGTTGAAGCCGTCCGGGTGGGTGCCGGTGGGGGAGAGCACCACGTACTGGACGTTGCGGTTGGCCGCACCGGTGGTGTTGCCGAAGTGCCCGGCTGCCTTGATCGCCTCGTTGGCGATCTGGTTGCCGGTGGCCTGGCCCGGGGCGGCGGCCGACGGGTCGACCCAGACGCCGGCCAGCGCGCCGCCGGTCGGGTAGCCGACGTGGGCGGCGGTGGACGGGCAGGAGGTCGCGCCCTTGGTGATGCCCTCGCAGTACTGCGTCATGACGCCGGACCAGGTCTCGTTGTTCGTGCCCAGGCCCTTGAACAACTGCTGCGCGCGGACGGCGATGCCGCTCGGGTCACCCGAGAGCGTGGTGTAGCCGTTGGCGTCGGTGCCCTGGGTGCCCCACTGGGAGCCCCAGAAGACCAGGTAGACCTTGGGCGCGCCGGTGGTGACGCCGATGCCGTCGACACCGCCGCCGTAGTTGAGGTTCGACGTGCGCTTCCCGGCCGCGGCGGCGCCGGCCTCCTTGGTGGGGACGACGCCGTGCCGGTACGGGTGGGTGTGCCCGGCGAACTCGCTGCCGGGCTGGTCCGCCTGCGCGGGTGCGGCGGCGGCGAAGCCCGCGGCGGCCAGCACCAGCGAGGAGAGGCCGGTCAGGACTCTGGAGGTGGGGGACATGCCCATCGTGAGGGTTCCTCTCTGCCGCCGGCGCGGAGGTGTGGGGTGCGCCGGCGGTTCATGGGGCCGAAAGGGTGGCCCGAAGCAAAGCAGAGCCGCTGAAAGCGGGTCAACGAGATCGGAAGCAAAGGAAACCCAGCCGTACCGTAGCGAACTTCAAAAGCGGGCAGGTCAGGGCATGTCCATGCGCGTAGCGACGCCTTCTATCAACATTCGGAGGGGAGTTCCGCAACAGTATGGAGACCGTCCACACAACACGTCGGGGCCCCGGCCGGGTTGGTCCTCCCGGCCGGGGTCCTCGCGCCTCACGTCAGTTGCCGGCGGGCGGCTCGGCGGCGGGCGGCTCGACGGCCGTGTTCTGGCCGGCGACGATCCGCCAGCCGTCGTCCTGTCGGGCGACGACGTAGAGCGTCGCCCCGCGCACGCCGTCGACCGGGTTGCCCGCCCGGTCGGTCGGCTGCTGCGCGACGTTCACCGCGATGACGTCGGGCGCGATCTCCAGCAACTTGACCACGTCGTAGCGCGCGTAGGAGTCCGCGAGGAACCCCTTCAGTGCGGGCCCGCTGAACTCGGCGATCGACGCGCGGTCGTCCAGCCGCAGGCCGCGGGCGTTCGACCACGACGTCCGCCGCGCGAACTGCGCGGCCAGCGCGTCCCCGTCCTTCTCGTTGAACGCCCGCTCCAGCGCCTTCACCACCGCGGTCACCGCCCGCCGCACGTCCTCCGGGACGGACCCCACCACCAGCACGTCGTTCGTCATGACCTGACCTCTCGCCTCTCGCACGTCGCATCGACGGATCGGATGCGACCATTCGATGAGCTCAAGCGCCCTTGAGGTCAAGTGCCGTCCCGCGCAAGGAGTCCGGCCCCGGCACCACCAGCGCCGCGACCAGCGGGAACGCCACCACCGCCGCGTACGCCCACGCGTAGCCCGTCACGCCGATCAACGCACCGGCCGTCGGGGCGACGCCCGCCGCCACCGCGTTCTGCACCGTCGTGTGCACCCCCAGCGCGCGGCCCGCCCACGAACCGCCCGCGTACTCGGCCACCGCCGTGAACGACAGCCCGTTCGTCGACACCGTCACCACGCCTGCGGCCATCAACGCCACCGTCGCCGCCGCCGAGTGCGCGAACGCCCCCGCCGCAAGCACCGCCAGTACGCCGGCCGCCGTCAGCGCCAGACGCCGCATCGGCACCGTCCGGCTCCCCGCCCGGTCCGACCACCACCCGGCCGCCAACCGGGCCCCGGCCCCCGCCACCTGCACACCCGCCAGCACCGGACCGGCCGTCGACGGCGACCAGCCGCGCTCCTCCACCAGGAACACGAACGCGAACACGGACACCGTGAACTGCGGCACGACCAGCAGGGTCGCAGCACCGTGCAGCCGCCACAACACCGGCGTCCGGTACGGGTTCCCGCGCTTCTCCCCGGAGCCGCCCCCGACCCGCGCCGGGTCCCGCACCAGCACGACGACCAGCAGTGCCGCGGCCACACTCAACGCCCCGAGCACCGCCAGCGCCAAGGACCGTCCGTGTGCGGCCAACGGTGGCAGCAGGAGGGCCGCCAGCGCGACCCCCAACGGCAGCGACGTCTGTCGCAGCCCCATCGCCAACCCGCGCTCCCGCGCCGGGAACCACCCGAGGATCAACCGCCCGCTCGACGCGTGTGCCGACGCCCCGGCCGCCCCCGCGACCAGGAAGCACACCGCCAACCCGACCGTCCCGTGCACCGCCGACGCCCCCAGCAGCACCAGGCCCCCCACCCCGAGCCCCGACGCCAGCACCCACCGCTCCCCCCAGCGGTCCGCCGCCGCACCCCAGGCCGCGAGCGTCAACACCAACCCGATGGTGGGACAGGCCGCCACCAACCCCGCCTGCCCCAGGGACAACCCGCCCGCCCGCAAGGCCGGAATGAGGTACGGCAACCCGAACTGGAACGCACACCCCGAGGCCATCGCCACCATCCCGACGACCAACACCACCCACCGCCGCCCATCACCCATACCGCCCACCCAACCCGACCACCCCCACCCCGGCCACCCCCGCCCACCCAATGGACACCCCACCCGCAAAACATCGCCCACGCCGCAGCCCCAGCCGGCCCCACGTCGCTTCACCCGTGCCCTTATGGCCGGGCACGAGAAGTCGGCCGCCTCGACGTCCTACGCGCCGCGGCCCCAGGCGGCCCATGTCCCCCTTGTCGCCGGGGACGAGAAGTCGACGTGCCCGACTTCCTGCGCGCCGCTGCTCCAGGCGGCCCCGCGTTGCTTCGCCCGTGCCCTTATGGCCGGGCGTGAGAAGTCGACGTGCCCGACTTCCTACGTGCCGCGACCCCAGGTGGCCCCGCGTCGTTTCGCCCGTGCCCTTATCGCCGGGCGCAGGAAGTCGGTGGGCCTGACTTCCTGCGCCCCACCTCGCCAACGGCTCCGGGGCCGGCGGTGTCGGTTCCACCTACTCTGCACGCTCTGCACGAAAAGTCGATGAGGCCGACCTTTCGTCAGCGCTCCGCTAATGGGCCCCTAATCGCCGGGCGCGAGAAGTCGACGTGCTCGACTTCCTGCGCACTGCTGTGCCGGGTGGCCCCGCGTTGCTTCGCCTGCCCCCTCAACGGCCGGGCACGAGGAGTCGACGGGCCCGATCTTCCGCGCGTCACCCTGCCGCCGGCGGTGCCGCGTCGATTCGCCCAGCCCCCAACCACCGGACACAGGAAGTCGATTGGCTCGACTTCCTGTGTCCGGCAGGATCCGCTTTCCGACCGTGTTGCTTCCAACTGTTGGCCTGCGTGGCTGTGCCCACTGGCTTGCGGGCGCGCGGCCGCCGGTTGGGGCGGGTGCGCGGGGTGCGTGGGAGGTCGATTTGGCCGACTTCCTGTGCGGGCGCCTCCACTCCGCTCGCCGGCGCCCCGGGGGGAGCTGCTTTATTCGCCGAGCGCAGGAAGTCGGCCGCCTCGACTTCCTGCGCGCTGCTGTGCCGGGTGGTACTGCGTGGCTTCGCCTTGCCCGCAATGGCCGGGCGCGGGAAGTCGGCCGCCTCGACTTCTTGCGCGCCGCTGCCCCGGGTGGTCCCGCGTTGCTTCGCCTGGCCCCCAGCGGGCGGGCGTGAGAAGTCGACGGGGCCGACTTCTCGCGCACCAGCCTTCGCTGCCCCGGGCGGTTCTGTGTGGATTCGCATTCGGGAGGTCGACTTGGGCGACTTTCTGTGCGCCGCATGGCCCCGGGTGGTGTGGTGTTGATTCGTTCGATTCCCAGGGGGCGGGCGCCAGAAGTCGGTCGGCCCGACTTCCTGCGCGCGGTCTCAGGTGGGTAGGCGGCGGTAGGCGGTGGCCACCTTCAGGAGCCAGGTGATCTCTTCCTGCGGGGTGGCGCCGCCGGGGTGGGCGGGTTCGGGGGGCATGCCGGTGGCCGGGGGGTGGCCGGTGGTGTGGTGGTGGAGGGCGGCGTGGAACCAGGCGGCCTCGGCGCGCGCTCGGTCGCCCGGCGCGACCGCGGCGACCGCGGCGACCGCCGCGCCCGCGCCGGGGGCCGAGGACGGCAGCCCGTCCCGCAGGGCCAGTGCCGCGTCGCGGATCTCGAACGCCCGGTGGGCGACGTCCAGCGAGCGGTCGCCGAGGGCGAAGAGGTTGCGGACCCGTCCCGCCGGGGTGCCGAAGACGACCTGCGGCGCCGCCGCGACGAGGTCGGCCCAGAGGGGGTGGAGCCGCCACATGGCGTGCTGGTCGCGGACGTAGCGGCTCACCGTCCGCAGGGGCGGCATGGCGAGGCCGAGCACGAGCAGGACGGCCGCCGTGGCCGGCAGGAGCTCGCCGACGGGGTCGTACGGCGGGACGGGTTTCCCGGTGACGGGGTCGTGCGCGACGGCGGTGTGCGCCGCGATGTAGTACACCCGGTACAGGACGTACACCGCCCCGGTCCCGGTGCTCGCCGCCATCAGCCGGACGCCCGTCCGCAGGAGGCCGCGGGGCACGTTGAGCCGGTTCGTCCAGAAGAGCCGGGAGGCGAGCAGTGTCGAGGCGAAGAAGAACAGGTAGTAGACGGTGAGGTAGAGCTGCACCGGCCGGTCGGCGTAGTGCGCGTCGATGCCGTCGGGCCCGATCTGCTCGTGCTTGAAGAAGAAGACCGACAGCACCGCCATCACCCCGCACGCCACGGCCGCCGCCGCGTGCCGGACCTTCGCCGAGCGGATGCCCGTCCCGGGCTTCCCGTGGATCGCGAAGACGTAGTCGAGCAGGCAGGTCGCCGCCGCGATGCCGAGGAGGTGCTTGATCAGGACGGACACCTCGGGCAGCCCGGTGCCGTCCTCCAGGAGGCGGGCGACGGGGGCGGGCCGGGTGGTGAGCGCGAGCGCCATCGCGGCCACGGTGCCCCAGAGGGCGCGGGTGGCGGGGGAGCGGAAGGCCCGGGGCGCGCGCCAGGCGACGGCGGTCCACAGGAGGGCGGGGACGAGGATCTCGAAGACGGAGCGCAGCATCCTCAGCCTCGCCCTCCCGCGGACCGTCGCCCGCGCCGGAGGGGTTCAACCGGGCTGAGCATGCTGTCGACGAGCCGTTGGGAGGATTCCGTGCGCGCGCGGTCGGTGCCCGCGAGGTCGGCGAGCAGCAGGGCTATCATCTCCGCCTCCTGTTCTTCGACGGTGGTGTAGCTCGTGCGGGCCAGGCCGAGGGCCCGGGCGACGAATTCGGGGGTGAGGTCCGGCAACAGACCGGTGAGGTGGCGCAGTTCGAGGACGCCGGTGTGCTCGCAGGCGACGTGCCCGAGTTCGTGGAGCTTGATGAGGTCCTGGTGGGCGGGGGTGGTGTGCGGTTCGTAGAAGACGACGTCGATGCTGGGGAGGGCGATCCACAGTCCGCAGGGGGCGTCCTGGCCGAGGTTGGGCAGGGGTTCCATGGCGATCGGCCGGCCCCGGTGGCGTTCGAGCGAGGCGCGGAAGCCCTCGACGGTGAACGGGACCGGCAGGTCGAGGGCGCCGAGGATGTTCTCGCAGCGCCTGCGGAGGCCGCGGGGAAGTGGCATGCGGGAAAACGTTCCTTCAGTCGGCGGCGATCGGCGAGCGGGCGCACGTGCAGGCGAGCGGGCGCACATGCGGGCGAGCGGGCACACGAGCAGGCGGACGGCCTCAGGTCCCGTCCGAGCCCCTGAGGCCGTCCGCTCCCGACGCCCCTTCCTCCAGGGTCTTGAGCCGTTCGGCGAGGACGAGCAGCATGTTCAGGCTGTTGTCGGACAGTCCCGAGGCGCGCTTGACCAGGCTGACCACCCCGGAGTTGCCGAGGGCCTGCCGGAGGTCCCCGAACTTGTCGAGGCGGTCGAGCTGTTCGTCGACGTCGGCGGTCCTGCGGTCGTCCAGGAAGTAGGCCGCGCCCTGCCGGATGCCGAAGCCGCGGCCGAGCCAGTCGAGGGTGTCGACGGTCGGGTTGGGGCTCTGGCCCTTCTGCGTGACGCCGTGGTGGAGGTTGCGGATGGTGTCCTTGGAGATGACGTCGCGTCCGGCCAGGGTGTTGATGCGGTCGGCGAGTTCGCGGTAGGTGGGGGCGCGTCCGTCGGCCCGGGCGGCGTCGCGGGAGATCAGGTGGTCGATCTTGTCGGCGATGGCGCGGGCGCGGCGCGGCGGGTGTTCCGGCGCAGCGGGGTGGTCAGCGCCAGGGCGGTCGACGACGGGGTGGTCAGCGCCGTCCGGCTCGTGTTCGCGCACGTCACCCGCCCCTCCGATCGATCCGGGGCACCAACCTATCGCGGGGGCCCGGCCCGCTGAATCCCTACGGACGGCCGAGTTCCGTGATCCGCATGATGCGCCCGTGCGAGTCGAGGACGACGTCGTACGTGTTGCCGTAGCAGTCGTAGGGGGAGGTAGGAGGGCGGGCGGCGAGGCAGTCGTCGAGGTGGGTGAGGAGTTCGGGCAGCGGCACCGGTTTGGCGGGGTCGCCGTGCCGGCGGTCGACGAGGGCGGCGTCGACGCCGGCGGCGGCGAAGGAGTAGCGCATCGGGCGGCCGACCGGCTCGAAGCGGTTCGGCGAGCAGAGGTACCGGGTGGCCCGGGCGGTGAGCCCGGGGCCGTCCAGGGCGCCCGCGGCGTCCGCCGCCCCTGCGGGGTCCGCCGGGTCCGCGGCGACGACGAGCAGCACGGTGTGCCCGGGGTGCTCGCCGGCCGGCGAGCACGTGGCGGGGGCGGACGGCAGTGAAGGGACCGCCTCGACGGCGTCGTCACCGGCGTCACCGGCGTCCCCGGGGTCGCCGGCGTCCCCGGGGTCGTCGTCCGGGCCACCGGACTCGCTGGACGCGCTCACGGCCGTCGGGTGCTCGTCGACGGGGGTGCAGGAGGCGAGTCCGGCGACGGTGAGGGCCACGGCGGTGCAGGAGAGGACGGCGGTGAGCAGGATGCGGGGCGTGGCCATGGCACCAGTCTCCCCGGCAACGTGGCGGACGTGTACATCCGGTCGTGGACGCGGACATCCGGTTACACGTGTGCGGGCCGGGGTGCGGTTCCCGCCCCCGTCGGATGTGCGGACCCGACGGGGACGGGAAGTTCAGGAGGGCCGGAAGTTCGAGAGGGCCGGAAGGCCAGGACGACCGGAGGCTCAGGGCCGGTTCACACCGCGACCGGCCGCCCGGCCTCGTACGCCTCCCGCACCCGCGCCTGCGCCCGTGCGTCGCCGCCCAGGTGGTCGAGCCCGAGCAGGGCCGCCCCGAGCACCGGCGGCGCGACGACGACCCGTGGCTCGGCCAGCGGCGCGGCCTTCGCGAGGCGTGCCGTGACGTTGTCGAGGAGCAGCGGCTGCCGGGAGGCGAGCACCCCGCCGCCGAGCACGACCGGGGCGGGCGCGTCGAGCAGCTGCAGCCGGGTGAGCGCGACGACGGCGAGCCGGACGATCTCGTCGGCCTGCCGGTCGACGAGCTCCCGCGCGGTCGGGTCCCCCGCGTCCGCGACGGCGAACAGCACCCGGACGATCTCGTGCAGCCGCGCCGCCGGCAGGTGCCCGAGGTGGACGGCCTCGGCGACGGCGCCGGCGCTGGGCAGCCCGTAGTGCTCGGCGATGGCCCGGGCGAGGGCGGTGGGCCCGCCGCGCCCGTCCTCGGCGCGCACGGCGTGCCACATGCTGTGGCCGGCGAGGCTGGCGCCGCCGCCCCAGTCGCCGGTGAGCTCGCCGAGGGCGGGGAAGCGCGCGGTGCGGCCGTCCGGGAGGAGGCCGACGCAGTTGATGCCGGCGCCGCAGACGACGGCGACGCCGCGCGGGCCGTCGGTGCCGGCGCGCAGCAGGCCGAAGGTGTCGTTGACGACGGTGTTGCTGACGCCCCAGGGGTGGGATTCCAGCGCGGTGCGCAGCGCCTCCTCCTCCACGGGGAGGTCGGCGTTGGCGAGGCACGCGCTGACGTGGGTGGTCAGCCGGCCGGTCCAGGTGGGGTGCCCGGCCGCGCGCGCGGCCTCCTCGACCAGCGGGGCGAGGCCGGCGACGGCGGCCGCGCCGCCGATCTTCTGCGGTGCGAAGCCGCCGCCGCGGGCGGTGCCGAGGACGGTGCCGTCCGCGCCGATCAGGGCGACGTCGGTCTTGGAGTTGCCGGCGTCGATGGCGAGCACGCCGGGCAGGAGTGGTTCGGGCTGGTGGGTCATCAGGTCCCCGCGACTCGTACGTGGCCCGGCCGAGGGTGCCCGGCCGGGTGGCCCGGCCGGTGGTGCCCCGGCCGGGGGGTGGGCGGTCCGCTCGCGGAGCCCGGCCCGCGACACCCTCATATCGCGGGCCGGGCCGTCCACGGCGACGCCGGGGCGCGGACGTCGGGCCGTCACAGCGGGCCCGGGACGCCTGCACGCCCGGATGCCCGGACGCCTGCACGCCCGAACACCCGGACGTCAGGACGCCAGAACGCCCGAACGTCAGGACGAGCGCGACCGCCCGGCGCCCCGGACGTCAGGCCCAGGCGAGGTGCTCGCGGTTGTGGGCGAGCAGCCGGTCCGTCAGCCGGTCGGCGAGGTCGAACTGGCCGACCAGCGGGTGGGCGAGCAGCGCGTCGTACACGCGGTCGCGCCCGCCGCGCAGGGCGGCGTCGAGGGCGAGGTGCTCGTACGAGGTGACGGCCGCGACGAGCCCGGCGTAGAGCGGCTCGACGGGCCGCTGCGGCAGCGGGCGGACGCCGGCCGCGTCGACCTCGGCCGGCACCTCGATGACGGCGTCGTCGGGCAGGAAGGGCAGTACGCCGTCGTTGCGGGTGTTGACGACCTGGACGGAGGTGCCGCCGTCAGTGCCGAGCAGGGCGGCGATGAGCTGGACGGCGGCCTCGGAGTAGAACGCGCCGCCGCGCTTGCCCAGCAGTTCGGGCTTGGTGTCGAGGGCGGGGTCGGCGTACATCTCCAGCAGCTGCCGCTCGATCTCGGCGACCTGCGCGGCCCGCGAGCCCTGCGCCTTGAGCTCCTCGACGACCTCGTCGTGCTGGTAGTAGTACCGCAGGTAGTAGGACGGGACGACGCCGAGGCGCTGCACGACGGCCTGCGGCAGGTGGAGGTCGTCGGCGATCTCCTTGCCGAAGTCGCGGAGCAGCTCGGGCAGCACCTCCCGCCCGCCCGCCGCGCCGGGGGCGTCGAGCAGGGTGACGCCGCGCTCCCAGGTGAGGTGGTTGAGGCCGACGTGGTCGAGCCGGACGAGCTCCGGCGCCACCCCGAGGTGCGCGGCGAACTTCCGCTGGAAGCCGATCGCGACGTTGCACAGGCCGACGGCCTTGTGCCCGGCCTCCTGGAGGGCCCGGGTGACGATGCCGACCGGGTTGGTGAAGTCGACGATCCAGGCGTCCGGGTTGGCCCGGCGGACGGTGTCGGCGATGTCCAGCACGACGGGGACGGTGCGCAGCGCCTTGGCGAGCCCGCCGGCGCCGGTGGTCTCCTGGCCGACGCAGCCGCACTCCAGCGGCCACGTCTCGTCCTGGTTGCGGGCGGCCTGGCCGCCGACGCGCAGCTGGAGCAGGACGGCGTCGGCGTCGGCGACGCCGGCCGCGACGTCTGTCGTGGTGGACACGACCGCCGGGTGGCCCTGCTTGGCGAAGATGCGCCGCGCCAGCCCGCCGATCAGCTCCAGCCGTTCGGCGGCCGGGTCGATCAGGACGAGTTCGCCGATCGGCAGGGTGTCCCGCAGCCGGGCGAAGCCGTCGATCAGCTCCGGGGTGTACGTCGAACCACCGCCGACGATCGCCAGCTTGAGTACGGACTTGGTTGCGGACATCAGCCCTTGACCCCTGTCAGTGTCACGCCTTCGATGAAGGCCTTCTGCGCGAAGAAGAAGAGGAGGATCACCGGTGCCATCACGAGGAGGGTGGCGGCCATGGTGAGGTTCCAGTTGGTGTGGTGGGCGCCCTTGAAGGACTCCAGGCCGTAGGAGAGGGTCCAGGCGGCGTGGTTCTCGCTGGCGTAGATCTGCGGGCCGAAGTAGTCGTTCCAGCAGTAGAAGAACTGGAACAGGGCGACGGCGGCGATGGCCGGCTTGGCCATCGGCAGCACGACGCGCAGCAGGGTGCGCAGGTCGCCGCAGCCGTCGATCCGGGCCGCCTCGATGTACTCCTTGGGGATGGTGGTGAGGAACTGGCGCAGCAGGAAGATGGAGAAGGCGTCGCCGAAGGCCATCGGGATGATCAGCGGCCACAGGGTGCCGGTGAGGTGCATCTGCTTCGCCCAGAACAGGTACATCGGGATGATGGTGACCTGCGGCGGCAGCATCATCATCGAGATGACCGCCATGAGCGCCAGTTTCCGGCCGCGGAAGCGGAACTTGGCGAGCGCGTAGGCGACCGGGAGGCTGGAGACGACGGTCAGCAGCGTGCCGGCGCCGGCGTAGACCAGGGTGTTGCGCCACCAGGTGAGGAACCCGGGCGCCTCCCACACCTTGGTGTAGTTGCCCCACTGCCAGGAGGTGGGCCAGTAGTTCGTCGTGAGCGCCTGGCTGTCCGTCATGACGGAGGTCAGGAAGGCGAAGACGAACGGGAGGATGAAGAACAGCGCGGCGGCGATGCCCAGGGCGTGGACGGCCACCCAGTTGAGCGCGGCGCGCCGCCGGGCGGCCGCGGAGGCGGCCGAACGTCCCGAGGGCGACGAGGCCTTGGCGAGTACGGGGGTGCTGAGAGTCATGAACGGGTCCTCACTGGTCCGCTGATCCGCTGGTCCGCTAGTCCTCGCTCGCCATGAAGCCGGAGCGGCGGCGCAGCAGGAGGGAGGTGACGGCCATCGCGATGGCGAACAGGACCAGGGCGACGACGCAGGCGGAGCCGGTGTCGAAGCGCTGGAAGCCGAGGTTGTACACCATCTGCGGCAGGGTCCAGGTGGAGCCCTGCGGGAAGCCGGGCTCGAACTGCTGCCCGGAGTTGCCCGCGATGCCGCTGGCGACGCGCCCGGCGACGATCGCCTGGGTGTAGTACTGCATGGTCTGGATCACGCCGGTGACCACGGCGAACGTGATGATCGGCGAGATGTTCGGCAGCGTGACGTAGCGGAAGCGCTGGAGCGGCCCCGCGCCGTCGAGTTCGGCCGCCTCGTACTGCTCCTTGGGCACGTCCAGCAGGGCGGCCATGAAGATCACCATCAGGTCGCCGATGCCCCACATGGCGAGCATGGTGAGCGCGGGCTTGGACCAGTTCGGGTCGGCGAACCAGCCGGGCTGCGGGAGCCCGAGCTCGCCGAGGAAGTGGTTGACCGGGCCGGTGCCGGGGTTGAGCAGGAACGCGAAGGAGACGGTCGCGGCCACCGGCGGGGCCAGGTAGGGCAGGTAGAAGGCGGTGCGGAAGAAGCCGACGCCGCTCTTGATCTTCGTGATGAGCAGCCCGATGCCGAGCCCGAACAGCACCCGGAGGGACACCATGACGACGACGAGCCAGAGGGTGTTGCGCAGGCCCTGCCAGAAGAAGGGGTAGTGGTTGAAGACGTAGTCCCAGTTCTTCAGCCCGTTGAAGGCGGGGGCCGAGAACCCGTCGTACTTCATGAAGGAGAAGTAGACGGTGGAGATCAGCGGGTACAGGAAGAAGACGCCGAAGCCGATCAGCCAGGGGGAGAGGAACGCGAGGGTGCGGGCCGCCTCCCGGCGGCGCTTCCGGCGCAGCAGGTGCTGCGTGGAGTGCGCCGCCGGGTCGGCGGGTCCGGTGCCCTTGCGGGTGCCGAACGCGAGTGCCATGGGGTGCTCCGAGTGCCGTGTTCTTCGGACTGCCGTGCCGGGCCGGTTACTTCGCCTGGGCGATGGCGGCGTCGATCTCCTTGGCGGTGGCGGCGAGGCCGGCCGCGAGGTCGGGCTGCTTGCCGGACTCGTACGCGTAGCCGAGGTTCTGCAACGACACGATGTAGGCGCCGCCGTTGGCGCTGGCCGGGGTGGTGCCGGAGTTCGGGTTCTTCGCGATGTCCAGGAAGGTCTTGAAGTTCGGGTCGCCGCTGAGCTTGGGCGAGTCGAGCGCGGCGAAGGTGCTCGGCACGTTGTGGATCGCGTTGGCGAAGCCGACGACCGCGTCCGTGTCGGTGGTCAGGTACTTGACGAGCTCCCAGGCGGCGGCCTGCTTCTTGCTGCTGCGGGCGATGCCGATGACGGTGCCGGTCTGGTAGCCGCGGCCGTAGGTGGCGGCCTGGTCGTCCGGCACCGGGAACGGGGCGGTGGCCCAGTCGAAGTCGGGCTTGCTCTCGGCGAGCGAGTTGGTGCGCCACTCGCCGTCGATGGCCATGGCGACCTGGCCGGTGTGGAAGGGGTTCTTCTCGCTGAACTCCTCGCCGAAGGTGGAGCGGTACTTCTCCAGCTTGTCGAAGCCGCCGAGCTTGTCGACGAGGCCCTTCTGCCAGGTGAGCATCGCGGCGACCTTCGGGTCGGAGGCGACGGCCGACTTGCCGTCCGCACCGAAGTACGCCGGCCCGTACTGGCCGAGGAAGTGCTCGGTGGTGGACTCGTAGCCGTGGTAGTCCGGCATGAAGCCGAGCTGCTTGAAGCCGTCGCCGTCGGGGACGGTGAGCTTGGCCGCGGCGTCGGCGAACTCGCTGAAGGTCTTCGGCGGGGCGGTGATGCCGGCGGCGGCGAAGGCCTTCTTGTTGTAGTAGAGGCCGTAGGCGTCGCCGAGCAGCGGCAGGGTGCACTGGTTGCCCTGGAACTGCGTGTAGTTGAGCATCGCCGACGGGAAGGTCTTGGCGGCGTCGATGCCGCTCTTCTTCAGCAGCGGGTTGAGGTCGATGAAGGCCTTGGTCGAACAGAACATGCCGACGTTGTTGGTGGTGAAGGAGGAGACCACGTCCGGCGCGTCGTCGCCGCCGGCCCGCAGGGCCTGGTTGACCTTGTCGTCCGCGATGTTGGCCACGGCCTTGACGTGGATGTTCGGGTGGGCCTTCTCGAAGGCGGCGATGTTGTCGTTGATCGCCTTCACCTCGTTGTCCTGGCTCCAGCCGTGCCAGAAGGTGATGGTGACGTCCTTGCCGCTCGCCGAGTCGTCGCTGCCGCCGGCGTCGTTGCTGCCGGTGCAGGCGGTGGCGAGCAGGGCGAGGACGGCGCTGCCGGTGACGGCGGCGATCGTGCGGCGGCCTCTGCGGGAGGTGGTGGGGTGCACTTCGAGGTCCTCCTGGGGGTGCGCGGGCAGGCGTCATTGCCTCGTCGCCCGCGGTCGGGGGTTGGGGAGAGGTGGGTGCAGGGGTGGATCGCAGGGGGAGTCGGGGGGTGGGCAGGGGGAAGGGGGTCTCAGTGGGTGGAGAAGACCGCCTCGCGGGCGGCCGCCAGGGCGCGCTGGAGCGCGCCGAGCAGGACGGGTGAACCGGCGAGGGTGCTGCTGCGCACTTCCGGGCGGGCGATCGAGAGCCGGGCGAGTTCCTCCTGGACGAGCGCGCGCAGATGTTCGCCGCCCGCGCTCGGCACGCCGCCGGAGAGGACCACCAGCTCGGGGTCGACGACGGCGACGATCACGGCCAGCCCGACGGCGATCCGGCCGGCCAGTTCGCGGAGGAACTCCTCGCCGGCGCCCGGGGTCGCCAGGGCCTTGGCGATGGTCTCCTCGGCGGTGGGCGCGCCGAGCCCGTGCTCGCGGGCCAGCGCCCGGACGGCGGCCGCGCCGACCAGGTCCTGGAACCCGCCGAAGTTGCGGCGGCGCACGTCCCGCACGACCGGCGAGCCGGGCACCGGCATGTAGCCGACCTCACCGGCGCCGCCGGTGAAGCCGCGGTGCAGCCGCCCGGCGATCACGATCGCGGCGCCGATCCCCGCACCGGCCCACAGCAGGACGAAGTCCTCGGAACCCCGCGCCGCGCCCGAGGCCTGCTCGGCGACGGCGGCGAGGTTGACGTCGTTCTCGATCGACACGGGGGCGCCGATCTCCCCGGTCAGCTCCTCGACGAGCGTCGGCGAGTGCCAGCCGGCCAGGTGGGAGGCGTAGCGCAGCTTGCCGGTGACGGGGTCGGGTGCGCCGCTGACGCCGATCACGACGGTGTGCAGCGTGCCCTCGCCGATCCCGGCCGCCCGGACCGTGTCGGCGACCGCCGCGGCGACCCGGGGGACGGTCCCGGCGGCCGGGGCGCCCTTCACCGGCACGACGTGCTCGGCGAGCGTGCTGCCGGTGATGTCGGCGACGGCGACCCGGATCCCGGTGGCCGTGACGTCCACCCCGGCGACGTACCCGGCGGCCGGATTCACCTGGTACAGCTGCGCGTTGGGCCCGGGCCCGCCCGCCGTGGTGCCGACTGGCAGGACCAGGCCCGCCGCCTCCAGGCGCGCCAGCAGCTGGGAGGCGGTGGGCTTGGAGAGCCCGGTGAGCGTGCCGATCTGGGTGCGGGAGAGCGGTCCGTTCTCCAGCAGCAGTTCGAGGGCGGCTCGGTCGTTGATGGCGCGCAGCAGGCTGGGGGTGCCGGCGAGGGGGGCCTTGGCGGTGGTCTTGGTCACGCGCAGAATCCTCCTCTTCCGGCAGGTCGGGGGCGTACCCGGGGGAACTCCCGGGGGTGTCCGGGGAGCGCCCGGGGGGTGTCCCGGGTCCACGGTGCGAACTGTTAGGAAACTTTCCAGTCGCTTGGGAAGGACCGTACGGTCAGCGTCGGCGGAGTGTCAATGGCCCGCCGGGCGGTGGATGCCGAAGCGTTACCGGGCAGCACGAAGCCCCGCCCCCACGTCGGTGGGAGCGGGGCTTTCGTCCGCGTGTCCTGGCCTTCCCGGCCGCTGCGAAGGGGTGTTACGACTCGGCGAGGTCGTCCGTCGGCGGCTTACGGCTTGGCGAGGTCGTCCGTCGGCGGCTTACGGCCCGGCGAGATCGCCCATCGGCGGCTTACGGCTCCGCGAGGTCGTCCGTCGGCGGCTTACGGCTTGGCGAGGTCGTCCATCGGCGGCTTCGGTGCCGGTATCGGCTCGGTCGCCTTGTAGCGCGCCGAGGTCGGGTCGGCCAGCGAGGACGGCGGCGACGGGTCCGGGGCCGCGGCGATCGCGACGCCCGTGGCCGCCGCCTCCTCCTTGACCTTGATGCCGGCGTGGTCGAAGGCCGCCTTCAGCCGCTGGCGCATCGCCCGCGCCACCATCGCCGCCTTGCCCGGCGCCGTCCTGGCCTCGATCCGCACCACCACCGAGTCCGCCGCGACCGACTCCACGCCCAGCACCGACACCGGCTCCCAGATCAGCTCGTCGTACGGAGCCTCCTTGGACATCGCCTCGGCGGTCTCCTGGATCAGGTCCTCGGCCCGGAGGAGGTCCTCCTTGTACCCGACCTGGACGTCCACGGTGGCCGTGGACCAGCCCTGGCTCATGTTGGCGATCCGCTTCACCTCGCCGTTGCGGATGTACCAGATCTCGCCGTTCGCGCCGCGCAGCTTGGTCACCCGCAGGCCGACCTCCAGCACCGTGCCGGCGGCCACCCCGGTGTCGATCTCGTCGCCGACGCCGTACTGGTCTTCCATGATCATGAAGACGCCGGAGAGGAAGTCCGTGACCAGGTTGCGGGCGCCGAAACCGATCGCCACACCGGCCACACCGGCGCTCGCCAGCAGCGGCGCCAGGTTCACCCCCAGCGCGGAGAGCACCATGAGCGCCGCCGTGCCGAGGATGCCGAAGGACGCGACGCTGCGCAGCACCGAGCCGATCGCCTCCGAGCGCTGCTGGCGCCGCTCCGGGTTGACGACCCCGGTGTTGGCGAGCAGTCCGCCGATGCGGCCGTGCTCCTCGGCGCTCTCGTGGGCGCGCGCCATCCTGGTTATCAGCTGCGTGATGAGCTTGCGCACCACCGCGCGCAGCACCAGTGCCAGCACGATGATGAAGACGATCCGCACCCCGGCGGCGAGCCAGGACTGCCAGTGGGTGTCGAACCAGCTGGCCGCCTGCTTGGTGGTGTCCGAGACCTCCTGCGCGCTCGTCGGGATCCGCAGGTCGAGCTGCGGCACCTGCGGCGCGGTCGGGCCGGGGGACGGCGTCGTCGACTGGGAGGACGCGTCGGCGAGGCCGAGGACGCCGGAGCGGAACACGTGCGGGACCTTCCTTGCAGGGGGCATTGCCCGGTCCCGTGCCGCAGCGAGCCCGACCCGCGGACCGTCGCCCCAGCCTAGCGGGCACCGAACACCCGACCGGACCCGCCGAACGGCGCGCGGGCCGCCCCGGACGCCCCGTCAACGCCCCGGTGCGCTCCCGCGCGCACCCGTCCGGGCACCGCCTCGGCACCGCTCCGGCACCCCCGGGAGGCGGCCCCACCACTGCTCCGACCGGCCGAGCAGTCCCCCCGGGGGGAAGCGGAAGGGCTCCTACCGGGGGCCCTGGTGCAACCCGACCTTCCGCCGGGCATATCGGGTATGACGGAAACCACACCCGGAGATCACGTCAGGTCCGTTACACAGGAGTGGTGGCGCCGTACGAAGGCGTAAGGCGACACTGGGGGAGATCACTCACCCGTTGGGTGATCCAACCGCTCGTCCCGGCGCGAGCCACGCGCCGCAGGCGTCCAAGGAGGCATCCGTGCCGCATGTCCTGGTCCTCAACGCGTCCTACGAGCCACTCGGCGTCGTATCGATGCGCCGCGCACTCATCCTGGTCCTCAACCACAAGGCGGTCAGCCTGGAGGACACCGGAGTCACTCTGCACAGCGCCACCAGCGCCCTTCCGGCGCCGTCCGTCGTCCGCCTGACCCGCTTCGTCCGGGTCCCGTTCTGCGGGCCCGTCCCGCTCACCCGCCGGGCGCTGTTCGCCCGCGACCACGGCCGCTGCGTCTACTGCGGGGCCGCCGCAACCAGCGTCGACCACGTCATCCCGCGCAGCCGGGGCGGCCAGCACCGGTGGGACAACGTCGTGGCGGCCTGCCGCCGCTGCAACCACACCAAGGCCGACCGCCACCTGACCGAACTCGGCTGGCGCATGAAGCGCCCGCCCGCGCCGCCCTCCGGCCTGGCCTGGCGGATCATCGGCACCGGCATCAAGGACCCCCGCTGGCGGCCCTACCTGGAGCCGTACGGCGGCGGCGACCAACTACGCGCCCCGCAGTGGGGCGAGTACGAGCACCACGACCATACCGAGCCCAACCACTCGGTCCCGATCGGCCGGGCGCACGGCGCCCACGCCGCCCCAGTCCGCCGCGGCGAGCAGCCCGAACCGCTCTCCGCCTGAACCAGAGCTCCACAAGGGCCTGCCCCGTCACATCTCGGTACGCCTCATGGGCCGCCGCGCACCCCACCGGGGAGCACGGCGGCCCGCCGTGTGTACGGCCGCCCCGCGGGCGACCACTGCACGGACCGCTGTGCGGGCCACTGCACGGACTACTGCTTGGGCGGCGTCCCGGCGGCTGGCGGCTGCTGTCCCGCGGCCGGCTGTCCCGGTTGCGGCTGCGGCTGCTGCGCGGGCGTGGTGCCGGGGGTGCCCGGGGTCCCCGGCTGCGCCGGAGGAGCCACCGGCGGCTGCGGCTGCGCGGGCGGCGTCACGGCGTACAGCTCGATCCCCCACAGCGAGTAGCCGTACTTGGTGGCCCGGGTCACACCCTGCATCCGCAGGAACTTGGCGTTCGCGGCGTCGAAGCGCACCGTCTCGTCGCCGCCCTTGCCGTTGTCCACGCTCGCCGCGGTCGTCCAGGTGACCCCGTCCGACGAGGTCTGGATCTTGTACGACGCGGCGTACGCGGCCTGCCAGTGCAGCACCGCCGCACCGAGCCGGACGGCCTGCGGCAGCTCCAGCTGCACCCAGGCGTTGTCCTGCGCGGGCGAGGACCAGCGGGTCTTCGGGTCGCCGTCGGCGATGTTCGAGGCCGGGAAGTTCGCCGTCTCGTCGCCCGAGGAGGTGGCCTTCGCGCCGAGCGCGAGGTCCGCCCCGCCGGTCGGCGGCACCACGTGCACCTGGAGCACCTGCTTGACGACGGTCGAGCCGGCCACGTACTGCACCGGTACCTGGTACGTCCCGGACGGCGTCCCGGCCGCGGCGCTGACCAGCAGCGGCACCCCGACCTTCCCGCCGCGCGGCACCGTCACCCCGGCCGCCGGCGCCACCGTCAGGCCCTTCGCCGCCGCCGGCACGTCGGCCTGCAGGCTGCCGGTGGTGCCCTCGGGGCGGCCGGCCGTGACCGTCGCCTGGGTCTGGGCGGGCGCGGCCGCGCCGGTCACGACGTCCAGGGACGGGTCGGCCAGGGTGAGCCGGGCCGCGGGGGCGTCCGCGTACCAGGGGATCACCTGGTTGACGACCGGCGGGTCGCCGCCCGGCTTCCAGGTCAGCCGGAACGCGTCGGCGGGCTGGCCGCCGGCCGGCAGCTCGTTGTAGCCCGGGTTGATCGTCCCTATGTCGAACCAGGTGCCGTCCGGGCGCCGCAGCGACACGGTCGCGGTGGCCTTCACACTCGGGTCGGTCAGCACGGTGAGCCGGTCCACCGGCCGGGCCGCGCCCAGCTCGACGGTCAGCGGCTCGTCCTGCGCGGTCGGCGCGCTGGCCGCCCGGTAGGCGGTGTCCGGGTTACCGTCCAGCACCGCGGCCGCCGAGGAGCCGGGCAGCGCGGCCGGTCCGCCGGAGACGCTCGCCGGGGCCTCGTCCGGCGCCGTCACGGTGAACTCGCGCACCGCCACCGCGGTCTTCTGGGCGGCGGTGGCGCGCAGCCGCACCGCCCGCACCACCGTGCCGGCGGGCACCTGGGCGCTGACCGTCTTCTGGTTCTTCACCACGGCCAGCTGCTTCCAGCCGCCCTCGCCGGTCGAGTACTCCAGCACGCCGTCGCGGATGTAGTCGTCCACCGCGCTCTGGGCGTCCGGCCCGTCGCCCCAGCCGCCCATCAGGACGGTGACGCCGCTGACCGGGCGCCCGGAGCCGAGGTCCACGCCGACCGAGTCGCCCGGCTGCGGGGGAGCGGAGCTCCAGTAGAAGGTGTCGGCCTGGCCGTCGGTCATCAGCGCCGGCAGGTGGTCGTGCGCGGAGCCCATCGTCGTCGTCGGGCTGATGCCGCCGCTGACCACGCCCGCCCAGTTGTCGGCGGCCCGCAGCGCGTGCTCCAGGAACGGGCCGAGCACGCCCGCGCCGATCGTCGCCGGGCTCTGCGCCAGCTGCTCGCGCAGCCGGTTCAGCTCCACCCGGGCCTTCCAGGCGGCGGCGCCGTCACCGCCGTGCTGCGCCAGCAGCATGTCGAGGGCGGCCTGCCCGGCCAGCCCGTACCCGTGCAGTGGCACCAGCCACGGCCCGGCCTCGGCGGCCAGCGCGGACGTCGCCGCGGTGCCGGCCAGCGTCTCCTGGGCCGAGGCCATCGCGCCGAACGCCTCCCGCAGCGGGCCCGCGGCCTCTATCAGCTTGGCGAGGTCGGGGGCCGCGCCCGAGGTGGGCTCGGCGGTCGCCCAGAACCTGTCGATCAGCGGGGTCAGGTAGCCCGACTCCTGCTTGGACAGCGGCGAGGACGAGCTGTTGCCGGCCAGCGCGGTGACGGCCGCCAGTGCCGACCCGGCCGGGGTCGCGGAGGCGCCGGTCGGCCCGGCCATCGTGCGCAGCGCGGCCTGCCAGGACTCGTCCGGCTTGTACGCGGCCGGGTTCCAGGCGAAGTCGCCGGCCGTCGACAGGGCTATCCGGGAGGCCACCGGCTGCTGCATCGCCCCGGTCAGCATCACCGCCGAACGGCTCGCCACCTCCGGGTCGCGCCCGGTGTAGGCGCCGAGGTAGAGCCGGTCCGGGTTGGCGTCGTTGACCGGGTAGTTGTCCATGGTGACCAGCGGGTGCCCGTACAGGCCCGCGGTGTCCGAGGCCTGAGCGCCGGTGATCTTCTCCGGGATCACCCCGACCCCGCTCCACGCCACCTGCACCCCGGCCGGCAGCGCGTCCGCGAGCGCCTTGCGGTAGGGCGTCGAACCCGACTGGTGGTACTCGGTCGGCACGATCGACAGCGGTGCCAGGCCCGGGTTCTTCGAGATCAGCCGGTCCTGCACCTTCGCGGCGAGCGCGGCCTGCGCCTTGGCCGCGGCGGCCGGCCCGGTGCCGTACGTCGAACGGTCGTCGGAGCAGTGCCACTCGTCGTAGCTGACGTCCAGGAACTGCAGCTGGAACGCGGAGAAGCCGAGGGCGCGCAGCCCGTCCAGCTTCGCCACCAGCGCGTCCACGTCCTTGCCCGAGCTGAAGCAGAACGACTGCCCCGGGTCGACGGCGTACCCGAGCGTCACGTGGTTGGCGGCCGCCCGGCCGCCCAGCTCGCGCAGCTCGGCCGTCTTGTCCGCCGGGTACGCGTCGCGCCAGCGCGACAGCCGGTACGGGTCGTCACCGGGCGCGTAGAGGTAGAAGTTCTGCTTCGAGCGGCCCAGGAACTCCACCTGGTCCAGCCGCTGCTGCGCCGTCCACGGCGTGCCGTAGAACGCCTCCGCGGTGCCGCGCACCGGCGCCCCGGACGGCCAGTCGCGCAGCGTGATCCCCGGCAGGCCGAGCCCCGAGGCGCCGGGCGCCTGGTTCTGCCCCTGCCCGGCCGGCACCGCCGCCAGCAACTGCCGCAGGCTCTGCGCCGCGTAGAAGGTGCCCGCCGCGTCCGCGCCCGCCAGCACCACCGCGCCGTACGTCCCGCCGCCCTGCGCGGGCAGCTGGCCGGCCGTCAGCACGTAGCCGCCGATCGGCATCCCGATCAGCGACGGCGCGGCGCCGTCCTTCGTCCCGCCCGCGGCGGCCAGGTCGCGCAGCGCCCGGTCCACCGCGCCGCCCGCGCCCTCGGCCGGCCCGCCGACGTACACGACGAGCGAGCCCGCGGCCGGCGGGGCGTCGACGTCGGACACGGTGGTGAAGTCGGTGGCCCCGGCGATCCCGAGCACCTCGTGCACCGCGTCCACCGCGCCGTGGTCCGCCTTCGGCGCCGTCACCAGCGTCACCGCGGCCGGCACCACGACCGGCTTCCCGGCCACCGTCTGCTCCTGCGGCCGCGGGAACACCTGCGGGTTCGTCACGCTCCCCAGCGGCGTCTGCGGCGCGGTGCTCACCACGTCCGGCCCGGGTACCCCCGCGTACGCCGCCGCCGACGGCACCGGCCCCGCGAGGAGCCCGCCGACCACGGCCGCCGCGGCGACCCCGGCCGCGATCTGCAGCGCCCGCCGCCCCGGCGCGCGGCTCCCGGCCGCTCGCTCGGCGCGCACGGACGCCAGCAGCGGCTCCGTCCCCTTGAGGTCGGCGATCAGCCGGTCCGCCGTCTTCGGCGCCAGCTGACGGCACGTCCGCGCGGTGGCCCGCCGGGCCGCCAGCGCCGCGGGGTGGTGCAGGACATCGCGCAGCGCGGAGCTCTGCTCCAACTGCTGCCGCAGCCGCCGCCCGGCCGCTACGGAAACTCGGGCTTGCACAGGAGCCTCCTCGCCAGGCCTGGACCACATCGCCGCAACCCCACCAGCTACCCAACCCGGTGTCAACGCCGTCGTCAGATATGTCCACTTTGCCCAATTGATCACCGTGCCTCCCCCCCCGGGTCATCCCTCCCACCAGCAGAACCGCCCGGGGCGGCCGGTCCTCCTGACGGCCGGTCGACCGCTCGCCGCTCCTCGCGCTCTCCTCGTCCCTTTCTCGACGCGCGCCTCCGCCCACCCGCAGCCGCGCCGTTCCCCCTTCCCAGCCCCTCCTGACGGCCGGTCGACCGCTCGCCGCCCTTGCGCTCTCCTCGTCCCTTTCTCGACGCGCGCCTCCGCCCACCCGCAGCCGCGCCGTTCCCCCTTCCCAGCCCCTCCCGATGGCCGGTCGACCGCTCGCCGCCCTTGCGCTCTCCTCGTCCCTTTCTCGACGCGCGCCTCCACCCACCCGCAGCCGCGCCGTTCCCCCTCCCCGGCCCCTCCTGACGGCCGGTCGACCGCTCGCGCTCGTGTCGCGCAGCGTCATCGGGCCGTCACGCGGGTAGGACTGTGGTCGTCCCGAACTGGCGTTGCCGAGACATCGCAGGAGCCGCGAGTGGCCGCTTATCTCGATCGTGACGGAGCCGACGGGCTCAAGGTGCCGGCGCAGGACGCTCCGGCCCCGCCACCCGAACTGGTGGCGCTGGCACAGGTGCACGGGGTCGATCCGAAGGACCCGGGGCCCGGCGGGGTGCCGGTCGGCGCGCGGACACTGGTGGCGGTGCTGCGGGCGCTCGGAGTCGAGGCCGGGACGCCGGAGGAGGTGCGGGCGGCGCTGGACCGTCACCGGGCCGAGCAGCAGGCCCGGTTGCTGCCGCCCTGCGTCGTCGTCCGCCAGGGGCGCCGCACCGCGCTCGACGTCCCCGCCGACGCCCGCCTCCACGTCGAGCTGGAGGACGGCGGCGTGTGGGAACTGCCCCGCGGCCACTCCCACTGGCTCCCGGCCGACCTGCCCCTCGGCCGACACGTCCTCACCGCCGAGTGCGCCGGCGGCACGGCGCGCGCGGCCCTCGTCGTCGCCCCCGACAAGCTCCCCGAACTCCCCACCCGCAGCTGGGGCTTCCTCGCCCAGCTGTACTCCCTCCTCTCCGAGCGGTCCTGGGGCATGGGCGACCTCGGCGACCTCGCCGACCTCGCCCAGTGGGCCGGCGCCGACCTCGGCGCGGGCTTCGTCCAGATCAACCCCCTCCACGCCGGCCTCCCCGGCGCCCCCTCCGACCCGTCCCCGTACCGCCCCTCCTCCCGCCGCTTCGCCGACCCCGTCCACCTGCGCGTCGAAGCCGTCCCCGAGTACGCCTACCTCGTCGGCGACCAGCGCGCCGAGGCCGAGGAACTCGGCCGCCGGGCCGCCCGGCTCCGCGCCGAAGTGCTCGCGCACGACGGCCTGATCGACCGGGACGCCGTCTGGGCGCTCAAGCGCGAGGCGCTGGAACTGCTGCACGAGGTCCCGCGGGGCACCGGCCGCGACGCCGCCTACCGGGCCTACCTGCGCCGCGAGGGCGAGTGGCTGGAGCGGTACGCGCTGTGGAACGCGATCGCCGAGGAGCATGGCCCCGACTGGCACGCCTGGCCCAAGGGGCTGCGCCACCCGGACGGGTCCGGGACCGAGCGCGCCCGCAAGGAGCTCGCCGACCGGGTCGAGTTCCACCGCTGGCTCGCCTGGCAGGTCGACCAGCAGCTCGCCGCCGCCAGGGCCGCCGCCGACGGCGCCGGCATGCCGGTCGGCCTCATCCACGACCTCGCGGTCGGCGTCCACCCGGACGGCGCCGACGCCTGGGTGCTCCAGGACGTGCTGGCCGGCGGCATCTCGGTCGGCGCCCCGCCGGACGCCTTCAACGCCCACGGCCAGGACTGGGGCCTGCCGCCCTGGCGCCCCGACGCCCTCGCCGCCGCCGGCTATGCCCCGTACGCGGAACTGCTGCGGGCCGCCGCCCGGCACGCCGGCGCGGTGCGGATCGACCACGTGATGGGGCTGTTCCGCCTGTGGTGGGTGCCGGAGGGACACGCGCCGACGGAGGGCGCGTACGTCCGGTACGACGCCGAGGCCATGCTCGGCGTGCTCGCGCTGGAGGCGCACCGCGCCGGGACGGCGGTGATCGGCGAGGACCTCGGCACGGTCGAGCCGGGCGTCCGCGAGGAACTGGCCGAGCGCGGGATCCTCGGGACGTCCGTGCTGTGGTTCGAACGGGACTGGGCGGCCGGCGGGGAGGTCCTGCCACCGGACCGCTGGCGGCGCGGCTGCCTGGCCACCCTCACCACCCACGACCTGCCCAGCACGGCGGCCCGGCTCTCCGGCGAACACGTCGAGCTGCGCCACCGGCTGGGGCTGTTGGCCCGGCCACTGGGGGACGAGCAGGCGGAGGCGGCGGCGGAGCTGGCCGAGTGGCGGGCGGCGCTGACGCGGCTGGGGCTGCTGGCGCCGGGGGAGCCGCTGTCGATGCCGGTGCTGTACCGCTTCCTGGGCGCCACCGGGGCCGGGCTGGTGGGCGTGTGGCTGCCCGACCTGGTCGGCGACCCGCGCCCGCAGAACCTCCCCGGCACATGGGACCAGTACCCGAACTGGCGCCTCCCGATCGCCGACGGCGCCGGCCACCCGGTGACCCTGGAAACCCTCGCCACCACCCCCGCCGCCGCCTTCCTGTCCCACCTCCTGGCCCCCACCCCGCGCCACCACCGCCCCTGAGCCGCCCCCACCCGGAGCCCCGGAAGTCCCATGAGGCCCACCCCGACGCGCGCCACCCCGTGAGCCTCACCCGTCCCTGCCCCCGCCCCCCTGCCCGGAGGGCATCCCGCACACGCCCCCGTCCCATGAGGCCCACCCCGACGCGCGCCACCCCATAAGCCCCGGGTAAGTTGGAAAACGTGGACAAGAGGAACGCTTTGCGAGCCGGCGCGGTCTCCGCAACGGTCACGCTGATGATGCTGCTGTCGTCGCCCGCCATGGCCCTCACCCGGGACGACGGCGACGACCCGGGTTCCGGCCTCGGCGTCGGCCAGACCATCGGCCTGTACGTGCTGATCCCGATCGCGGCCTTCGCGATCATCGCCGCCCTCGCGGGCCTGCCGTACGGCAAGGGCAAGAAGAAGTAGCCGACGGCCCCCGCGGCCGTCCACCAGTAAGACCCGCACCAACGCCGAAGGGGCGCCGGACCGAGTCCGGCGCCCCTCCGCGTTGTCCGGGCCTAGCGCGCCCCGGCCGCCCGGTCGGCGGCCTGCGCCCGCAGCGCCCGCTCGACCCCGGCCTTCGCCTCGACGACCTGGCGCCGCAGCGCCGGCGCCGGCTCGGCCGCGGCCAGCCACGCGTCGGTGGCGTCGACCGTCGCCTGCGACACCTGCAGCGCCGGGTACAGCCCGCCGATGATCTGCTGCGAGATCTCGTGGCTGCGGGTCTCCCAGACGCCCTTGACGGCGTCGAAGTACTTCGCCGCGTACGGTGCGAGCAGCTCCCGCTGGTCGGCCTGCTGGAAGCCGGCGATGGTGGCCTCCTGCACGTAGTTGGTGAGCGTGTCGGACTCGACGACCGCCGCCCACGCCTGCGCCTTGGCCTCGGCGGTGGGCCGGGCCGCGCGGCAGGTGGCGGCGTGCTCCTGGCCGGCCGCGGTGTTGTCGCGCGCCAGCTCGGCGGCGACGGCCGCCTCGTCGGCGCGTCCGGTGGCCGAGAGCCGGACCAGCAGGGTCCAGCGCAGCTCGGTGTCGACGGCCAGGCCCTTGATCTCGGTGGTCCCGGCGAGCAGCCCGGCGAGCAGGTCGAGCTGGGCGTCGGTGCGGGCGACGGAGGAGAGCGTGCGGGCCCAGGCCAGCTGGTGGTCGCTGCCGGGCTCGGCGGCCCGCAGGTGCTCCTCGGCGGCGGCGGCCCAGCGGGCGAGGCCCTCCTCGCGCCAGGCCGGGTCGGTGTAGGCGTCGAGGGCGAGCTTGACCTGCCGCTGCACGGACTGGACGACGCCGATGTCGCTCTCGCGCCCGATGCCGGAGAGCGCGAGCGCCAGGTAGTCGCGGGCGGCGAGTTCGCCGTCGCGGGTCATGTCCCAGGCGGAGGCCCAGCACAGGGCGCGGGGCAGCGACTCGGTGAAGGCGCCGAGGTGTTCGGTGACGACGGCGAGCGAGTCCTCGTCGAGCCGGATCTTGGCGTAGGAGAGGTCGTCGTCGTTGAGCAGGACGACGGCCGGCCGGTGCCGTCCGACGAGCTCCGGCACCTCGGTGCGCGGCCCGTCGACGTCGAGCTCGATCCGGTCGGTGCGCACCAGGGTGTCGCCGTCGGCGAGTTCGTACAGGCCGATGGCGATGCGGTGCGGGCGCAGCACGGCCTCGCCCTTGGCGCCGGCGGGGAGGGCGGGGGCCTCCTGGAGGACGGTGAAGGACTCGATCTCGCCGTCGGTGTTCAGGACGATCGAGGGGTGCAGCACGTTGATGCCGGCGGTCTCCAGCCAGGCCTTGGACCACGCCTTGAGGTCGCGTCCGCTGGCCTCCTCCAGCGCGCCGAGGAGGTCGCCGAGGCGGGTGTTGCCCCAGGCGTGGCGCTTGAAGTAGGCCTGCACGCCCTGGAAGAAGGCGTCCTGGCCGACGTAGGCGACGAGCTGCTTGAGCACCGAGGCGCCCTTGGCGTACGTGATGCCGTCGAAGTTGACCTGGACGTCCTCCAGGTCGTTGATGTCGGCCATGATCGGGTGGGTGGACGGCAGCTGGTCCTGCCGGTACGCCCAGGTCTTCATCTGGTTGGCGAAGGTGGTCCAGGAGTGCGGCCACCGGGAGCCGGGCGCCTCGGCCTGGCAGACGGCCTCGGCGAAGGTCGCGAAGGACTCGTTCAGCCAGAGGTCGTTCCACCACTCCATGGTGACGAGGTCGCCGAACCACATGTGGGCGAGCTCGTGCAGGATCGTCGCGGCGCGGGCCTCGTACGCGGCGTCGGTGACCTTGGAGCGGAACACGTACTGGTCGCGCAGGGTGACGGCGCCCGCGTTCTCCATCGCGCCGGCGTTGAACTCCGGGACGAACAGCTGGTCGTACTTGGCGAACGGGTAGGGGTAGTCGAACTTCTCCTGGAAGTAGTCGAATCCCTGCTTGGTGACCTCGAACACGGCCTCGGCGTCGAGGAATTCGCGCAGCGAGGGCCGGCAGTAGACGCCGAGCGGCACCTTCTGGTCGCCGTTCTCGTAGCTGTCGAAGACGCCGACGTAGGGGCCGGCGATCAGCGCGGTGATGTAGGTGGAGATGCGGCCGGTCGGCTCGAAGGCCCACACCCGGGTGTCCCCGTCGCCGGTCGGCTGCGGCGTCGGCGAGTTGGAGACGACGACCCAGCCCTCGGGGGCGGTGACGGTGAAGGTGAACGCGGCCTTCAGGTCGGGCTGCTCGAAGTTGGCGAAGACGCGGCGGGCGTCCGGCACCTCGAACTGGGTGTACAGGTAGGTCTCGCCGTCGACCGGGTCGACGAAGCGGTGCAGGCCCTCGCCGGTGTTGGTGTAGGCGCAGTTCGCGACGACGCGCAGCTCGTTCTCGGCCGCGAGGCCCGGCAGCGGGATGCGGCTGTCGGCGAAGCTCGCGGGGTCGAGCGCGGCGCCGTTGAGGGTGATCTCCTCGACGCCCGGGGCGACGAGGTCGATGAACGTGTCCGCGCCGGGGGTCGTGGCGGTGAACCGGACGACGGTGGTGGACCGGAAGGTCCCGCCCTCGCGGGCGGTGCCGAGGTCGAGCTCGATGTCGTACGCGTCCACGTGCAGGAGGTCGGCCCGGGTGCGGGCCTCCTCACGGGTCAGGTTGGTGCCGGGCACTCGCTGAACTCCTTCGTCGGGCTGGTGTTGCGCATCTTCCCATGGGCAACGCGCGGGCCCGCCGAATAATCGCGGGCGGACGGCCCGGGCCGCGCAATGGCGGGGGGACGACGAAGGAGGGGCGGGCCGGGGCCGCAGCCCCGACCCGCCCCTCCCCGGGAGCGACGTCAGTCCGTCGTCACTTCTTCGCCCACTTGGTGAGCGGCGAGTCCGAGCCGTACCGCGAGAAGGTGATGACCTCGCTGGCGTCCTGCGCCATCTTGTACTCGTTCAGGCTGGCGCCGATGTCCATGCCGTCCGGCATGGCCAGGGTCCCGAGGTCGGTCATCGAGCCGTCGGTCGGCGAGAGGGTCACGAGCCGGGCGGGCTTCTTGTAGCCCTGGGTGAGGATGGCGCGGACCTTGCCGTCCTTGTCGTACCCGGAGACGAGCCGGATGTCCTGGTTGGCCGTCGGGTTGGCGGCCGACCACAGCCGCTTGCCGGTGGTCAGGTCGTACGCGTTGACGGCGTCCTTGGTCCCGGTGACCTGCGCGTACAGGATGTTCCCGCTGACGACGTTCGCCCTGATCGCGTCGCTCAGGCCGGTCAGGCGCAGGCTGTCGGAGCCGGGCTCCTTGACCGACATCGGGTTGCCCGGCTTGTCGCTCTTGTCGAACGGCAGGACGTAGTCGCCGTTGGTGCCGTTGGTCATGAGCACCACCAGCGGATCCGCGGAGACGACCTTGTCGACCGCCTCGATGCTGCCGGCGAGCGCGAGCGGCGTGCTCTTCTGCGCGCCGGTCTCCGAGTCCACCACGTACAGCTGGGACTTCGGGCTGCTCTCGTAGCAGCGGTCGCTGATCACGATCTGGGCGGCGGCGGTGCGGCCCGTCACGGTGCAGCTGCTGTCGCGCGGCTTCCACGACCAGACGGTGCTGCCGTTGTCGATGCTGACCGCGCCGACCAGCCGGCCGCCGATCGCGACGACCTTGTCGGTGACGGACAGGGTCGGGGAGGAGAGCCGGTCGTTGGAGACCTTGACGCTCCAGGTCAGCTTGCCCGAGGTGAGGTCGACGGCGGCCATGGTGGAGCAGTCGCTGTCACCGGTGTTGAAGGCGACGGCGCCGATGTTCTTGGAGTTGGTGCTGTTCGACGCGGCGCACAGCTCCTTGGCGCCGTTCGGCACCGGGATGGACCACGCGGGCTTGCCGTCGGACAGGTTGTACGCGCGGATGCCGTTGGAGTCCACGCGCACGGCGAGCTTGTCGGTGGCCCAGATGCCGAGCATCTGGGTGCTGCCGTCCGAGTCGGTGGCCTTGGGGACGGACCAGGCGACGTTGTAGCTGGCACCGCTGCCGCCCGTGCCGCCGTTGCCGCTGGTGCCGCTGCTGGTCCCGGTGCTGGTGCTGCCGCCGTCGCCGGAGGTGCCGGTGGTGGTCCCGCCGGTGTTCGCGACCGGGTTGTCGGGGTTGTCCTTCTGCTGGAACAGCACGACCAGCGCGGCGACGATGGCGATCGCGAGCACGCCGCCGATGATGCCGCCCCACACCATGACGGGGTTGCGCTGCTTCGGCACGGCCGGCACCGGCGTGGTCGGGTAGGCGTAGCCGCTCTGCTGCTCCTGCGGGTAGCCGTAGCCGCCGCCGTAGGACTGCCCGGCGTCGGGCGCCTGGTAGCCGCCGGGCACCGGGTCGTACGGGCCGACGGGCGCGCCGGCCGGGGGCGGCGGCGGGGCCTGGGAGGGGAAGGCGGCGGCGGTCGGCGCGTAGGCCGGGCCGGTCGGCGGTGCGGCCGGCGGCGCCGCCGGCTGGGCCGGCGGTCCCGCGGGCGCCGCCGGTCCCGGGATCGCCGAGCCGTCCAGCTGCGTCATCTGGTCGGCGACGGCGGCCGGGTCGACGCCGGGCTGGCGCCCGAACGAGACGCCGCGGTGTTCCTGCGGGCCGCTGCCCGGTGTTTCGCCTGCCCCCGGCGTAGGGTGATCCCCTGCCATCTGATTCCCCGTCATGTCTGGATTCGTCCCCTGCCGGTACCGTCCGCGGTCCGGTGGGACGCGTGAGATTGGGCACCATGGTAGTGGTGACCGGATTTCGGCTGTCGGCAGGAGCCCGAAAGCCCCCGGACCTCCCCGGGATCCCCCCACCACCTCAACCCCACCGTGACCTGACGACCCCGCCGGCCACCCGGGCCACGTCTCCTCCCGTTACCCCCACGGCCGCCCGCCGTCACCCTCGCCGCCCCCCGATCCCGCCTCCAGCACCCCCACCTCCCCGCCCGGCCACGCCTCCTCCCGCCGCCTCCTCCGCCGCCCGCCGTCACCCTCGCCGCCCCCTGATCCCGCCTCCAGCACCCCCACCTCCCCGCCCGGCCGCGCCCCTCCCGTTACCCCCACGGTCGCCCGCCGTCACCCTCGCCGCCCCCTGATCCCGCCTCCAACACCCCCACCTCCCACCCGGAGCCGTAGGCTTCAGGAGTTGAAGGGGACGCCCGGCGGAGGGGTCCCCGCCCCTCTGGGATGGTGGATCATGGCGACGGACACACCGGGCTCGCAGTCATCGCTGCACCGGGCGAACCTGGAGCGCGTGCTGCGGGCCGTGCGGATGGCCGGCTCGCTGACCCAGGCCGAGATCGCCCGCGGCACCGGTCTCTCGGCGGCCACCGTCTCCAACATCGTGCGGGAACTGAAGGAGAGCGGCACCGTCGTCGTCGCCGACACCTCCTCCGGCGGCCGCCGGGCCCGCAGCGTCTCGCTCAGCGGCGACGCCGGCATCGTCGTCGGCATCGATTTCGGCCACACCCACCTGCGGGTCGCGGTCGGCAACCTCGCGCACCGGGTGCTCGCCGAGGAGAGCGCCCCGATCGACGTCGACGTCTCCGCCGCCCAGGGCTTCGACCGCGCCGAGGCCATGGTCGATCGGCTCCTGGCGCAGGCCGGCTTCCGCCCGGACAAGGTGATCGGCGTCGGCCTCGGCGTGCCCGGCCCGATCGACGTGGAGACCGGCGCACTCGGCTCCACCGCGATCCTGCCCGGCTGGACGGGCATCGCCCCCGGCCGCGAGCTGGCCGAGCGGCTCGGCATGCCGGTGCACGTCGACAACGACGCCAACCTCGGCGCGCTCGGCGAGCTGGTCTGGGGCGCCGGCCGCGGTCTGAGCGACCTCGCCTACATCAAGATCGCCAGCGGGGTCGGCGCCGGCCTGGTGGTCAACGGCCAGATCTACCGCGGCCCGGGCGGCACCGCCGGTGAGATAGGGCACATCACGCTGGACGAGGCCGGCCCGGTCTGCCGCTGCGGCAACCGCGGCTGCCTGGAGACCTTCGTCGGCTCCCGCTACCTGCTCTCCCTGCTCTCCTCGACCCTCGGCCCCGACCTCACCCTGCCCAGGGTGGTCGAGCTGGCCCACCAGGGCGACCTCGGCTGCCGCCGGGTGATCGCCGACGCGGGCCGGCAGATCGGCACCGGCGTCGCCACCCTGTGCAACCTGCTCAACCCGCGCCGGGTGATCCTCGGCGGCGACCTCGCCGAGGCCGGTGAGCTGGTGCTGGCCCCGATCCGGGACTCGGTCGCCCGCTACGCGATCCCGAGCGCCGCCCGCCAGCTGTCCGTGGTGCCGGGCACCCTGGGCGGCCGCGCGGAGGTGCTGGGCGCGCTGGCGCTCGTCATGAGCGAGATGGGGGAGTCGGGCGCCCTCGCCGCCGCCTCCGTCAATCGGAATTGACGCGACCCGCTCCCGCCCGGACCCCCGTCACCTCGGGGATCGTCCATGGCCGGCCGGTGGCACCGGGCGCGCCGCTCGGTGTCCGGCAGGCGGACATTAGACTCGACCGGTCGGCACCGACCACGACCGTCGCAGCGGACCGTCGAGGCGCACCGGCACACCGGGCAGCGACGCCCGTCGGACCGGCCGCGGTCCGCGAACACTGAACGAGGAGGAACGGGTGGCCCTGCTGACCCGCATTCGGGGACCGCGCGATCTCGACCGGCTCACGCCCGGACAGCTGGCCGCACTGGCGCAGGAGATCCGGACCTTCCTGGTGACGGAGGTCTCCAAGACGGGCGGCCACCTCGGCCCCAACCTCGGCGTGGTGGAGCTCACCATCGCGCTGCACCGGGTCTTCGACTCCCCGCGCGACCGCATCCTCTTCGACACCGGCCACCAGAGCTACGTCCACAAGCTGCTCACCGGCCGCCAGGACTTCTCGATGCTGCGGATGAAGGGCGGCCTGTCGGGCTACCCGTCCCGCGCCGAGTCCGAGCACGACGTGATCGAGAACTCGCACGCCTCCACCGTGCTCTCCTACGCCGACGGCCTGGCCAAGGCCAACCAGCTCAAGGGCAACAGCGACCCGGTCGTCGCGGTCATCGGCGACGGCGCCCTCACCGGCGGCATGGCCTGGGAGGCGATCAACAACATCGCCGACGCCACGGACCGCCCGGTCGTCATCGTCGTCAACGACAACGAGCGCTCCTACTCGCCGACCATCGGCGGCATGGCCAACCACCTCTCCACGCTGCGCACCACCCAGGGCTACGAGCGCTTCCTGTCCTGGGGCAAGGACGCGCTCCAGCGCACCCCGGTGGTCGGCCAGCAGCTCTTCGAGACGCTGCACGGCGCCAAGAAGGGCCTCAAGGACTTCATCGCCCCGCAGGGCATGTTCGAGGACCTCGGCCTCAAGTACATCGGCCCGATCGACGGCCACGACCTCACCGCCCTGGAGTCCGCGCTGACCAAGGCGCGCGGCTTCGGCGGCCCGGTGATCGTCCACTGCCTCACCGAGAAGGGCCGCGGCTACCACGCCGCCGAGAACAACGACGAGGACCGCTTCCACGCGGTCGGCGTGATCCACCCGGAGACCGGCCTGCCGATCAAGAGCGCGGGCAAGGACTGGACGTCCGTCTTCGCCGAGGAGATGGTCGCGATCGGCCGCGAGCGCGAGGACGTGGTCGGCATCACCGCCGCCATGCTCCACCCGGTCGGCCTGGCCCCGTTCGCGGAGGCCTTCCCGAAGCGGATCTTCGACGTCGGCATCGCCGAGCAGCACGCCGTCACCAGCGCCGCCGGCCTGGCCACCGGCGGCCTGCACCCCGTCGTCGCCGTCTACGCGACCTTCCTGAACCGCGCCTTCGACCAGGTCCTGATGGACGTGGCCCTGCACAAGCTGGGCGTCACCTTCGTGCTCGACCGGGCGGGCGTCACCGGCAGCGACGGCGCCTCCCACAACGGCATGTGGGACATGTCGATCCTGCAGGTCGTCCCGACCCTGCGCCTGGCCGCCCCGCGCGACGCCGACCAGCTGCGCGCCCAGCTGCGCGAGGCCGTCGAGGTCGAGGACGCGCCGACGGTCGTGCGCTACTCCAAGGGCACCGTCGGCCCGGCCGTCGCCGCCGTCGGCCGGGTGGGCGGCATGGACGTGCTGCGCGCCGCGGAGGAGTCCGCCGGGGCGCACCGCGCCGACGTGCTGATCGTCTCGGTCGGCGCGATGGCCGGCACCAGCCTGGAGGTCGCCGACCTGCTGGCCGCCCAGGGCATCACCGCGACCGTGGTGGACCCGCGCTGGGTCAAGCCGGTCGACCCGGCCCTGCCGGGCCTGGCCGCCGAGCACCGCGCCGTCGTCACGATCGAGGACAACGGCCGCGCGGGCGGCGTCGGCGCCGCCGTGGCGCAGGCGCTGCGCGACGCCGACGTGGACCTGCCGGTGCGCGACTTCGGCATCCCGCAGGAGTTCCTGGACCACGCGACCCGGGCCGAGATCCTGGCGGAGATCGGCCTCAACGCCCCGGACATCGCCCGCAAGGTGACCGCTCTGGTGGCCGGTCTGGACAAGGCCGCCACGGAGGCCCGCGTCGAGGCCTGAGCCCCGTCGCAGGGCCGTTTGCCCCAACTCTGTAACAGCTCGTCACAAGACGAGCCGATAATCGCACCGAAAGGCGGGACCGGCGCTGCCCGCGCCGATCCCGCCCGGTAGGTTGTGATGGTGCCGACCACCCCCACCCACCCCCGCCTCGCCGGGCTGGCCCAGCGCCTGCCCGAGCGCGTCCGTACCCACGTCACCACCGGGTACTGGACCAGGCTGGTGCCGGTGCTGGCACTGGTGGCGCTCGCCACCCACATCCCCTCCTTCGCCCGGCCGGTGTGGAGCCCCGACGAGGGCTTCCTGGCCACCCAGGCCCGGATGCTGGCCGACGGCGGGGTCCTGTACGACACCGTGGTCGACCGCAAGCCGCCGCTGCTGCCCTGGCTCTACCAGGCCTGCTTCGCCGTCTTCGGCTCCGCCTCGCTGTGGCCGCTGCGCACCCTCGCGGTGGTCGCCCACCTGGTCACCGCGATCCTGCTGGCCTCCATCGCCCGCGGCCGCTGGGGCAACCGGGCCGGCGCCGGCGCCGGGCTGCTCTACCTGCTGGTGTCCATCGGGCTCTCCCCGGAGGACACCCAGGCGGCGACCTTCGAGGTCTTCATGCTGCCCGCCATGGTGGCCGCCTTCCGCTACGCCGAGCGCCGCCGCTGGCTGGCCGCCGGCATCGCGGTCGCGCTCTGCTCGCTGACCAAGCAGACCGGCGGCGCGGTGCTGCTCCCGGTGCTGTGGATGCTCCTCCAGGACGCCCGCCGCCGCGGGGTGCGCTGGCCGCCCGCCCTGTTCAAGATCGGCTTCGGCTTCGCGCTGCCGATAGCGCTCGTCGCGGTCATCCTGACCAAGCCCAAGGGCTTCCTCTTCTGGGTGGTCACCGGCAGCGGGGACTACGCCTCCTTCGGCGGCGCCTGGCTGCAGATGACCGGCCGCGCGCTCGGCAACTCGGCCATCCTGGTCGCCGCCGGCCTGGGCTTCCTGCTCCCGGTGGGCCGGCGCCTGTGGCTCAAGCACCGCCACCGCCCGCTGCCGGTCGCCGGCGAGGAGCACGGCTCCACCGCCGACCTGTGGGTGTGGCTGCTCTCGTCGGTCGTCGCGGTCAGCGTGGGCTTCCACTTCTTCGGCCACTACTACCTCCAGCTGATGCCGCCGCTGGTGCTCCTGGGCACCGGCGCGGTGGCCACCTCGGCGGTCCGCTGGAAGCCCGTCCTGGTGTACACGACGGTCGCCTCCACCGTCTTCTGGGGCCTCGCCCTGGCCTGGCCGGGGGAGCGGCTCAGCCGCACCACCGAGGTCGCCACCGCGGTGGCCGCCCAGACCACCCCGAAGGACACCGTGCTGGTCTGGGGCATGCACCCCGAGCTGTACTGGCTGGCCGACCGCAAGCCCGCCACCCGCTACCTGACCGCCGGCTTCCTCACCAACTACAGCGGCGGCAAGGACGGCAGCCAGAACGTCGGCGAGCAGTTCAGCGTCTCCAACGCCTGGCAGACCTTCGACAAGGAGCTGGCCAACGGCCTGCCCGAGGTCTTCGTCGACGACTCCGGCATCGCCCCCTACCAGCCCGTGATGGTCCCCAGGATCGAGAACCTGCTGGACACCCACTACGAGATGATCGGCGTCATCGGCGACACCGTCTTCTACCGCCTCAAGCACTGACCCCTGCCTGAAGCACTGGCCCCCGCCTCAAGCACTGACACCACTCCCGGCCCGACAGGCCGGGGGAACGCACGAAGGAGCCCCGGTGACCGTCCAGGTCACCGGGGCTCCGCCGTTCGTACGGGCTACGCCTTACGCGGGCACCGAGGCCACGCCGGGGGCGAGGAACCGCTTGCCGTTCACCCGCTCCGAGACGCCCTCACGGTCCAGGTACGGGGTGATCCCGCCCAGGTGGAAGGGCCAGCCGGCGCCGGTGATCATGCAGAGGTCGATGTCCTGCGCCTCGGCGACGACACCCTCCTCCAGCATCAGGCCGATCTCCTGCGCCACGGCCTCCAGGGCACGGCTGAGGACCTGCTCCTCGGTGAGCACCGAGTCGCCGAAGGCCAGCAGCTCCAGCACCTCGGGGTCGAGGACCTGCTTGCCGTCCACCCAGGTGTAGAAGCCGCGCTTGCCGGCCTTGACCACCTTGCCGAGGTTCTCGGAGACGGAGAACCGCTCCGGGAAGGCGCCGTGCAGGGTCTCCGAGACGTGCAGCGCGATGGCCGGGCCGACCAGCTCCAGGAGCATGATCGGGGACATCGGCAGGCCGAGCGGCTCGACGGCCTTCTCGACGCTGGCGATCGGGGTGCCCTCGTCGATGATGCTCTGGATCTCGCCCATGAAGCGGGTCAGGATCCGGTTCACCACGAACGCCGGGGCGTCCTTGCACAGGACCGAGGTCTTCTTCAGCTTCTTCGACACCGCGAAGGCGGTGGCCAGCGAGGCGTCGTCGGTCCGCTCGCCGCGGACGATCTCCAGCAGCGGCAGGATCGCGACCGGGTTGAAGAAGTGGAAGCCGACGACCCGCTCGGGGTGCTTCAGCTTCGAGGCCATCTCGGTGACCGACAGCGAGGAGGTGTTGGTCGCCAGCACGCAGGTCGGCGAGACCACGTTCTCCAGGTCCGCGAAGACGGTCTGCTTGACGCCCATCTCCTCGAACACGGCCTCGATGACGAAGTCCGCGTCGCCGAAGGCGGCGGCCTTGTCGAGCGAGCCGGTGACCAGGCCCTTGAGGCGGTTGGCCTTGTCCTGGCCGATGCGGCCCTTGCCGAGCAGCTTGTCGATCTCGGCGTGGACGTAGCCGACGCCCTTGTCGACGCGCTCCTGGTCGATGTCGGTGAGGACCACCGGCACCTCCAGACGGCGGGCGAACAGCAGCGCCAGCTGCGAGGCCATCAGACCGGCGCCGACGACGCCGACCTTGGAGACCGGGCGGGCCAGCGACTTGTCCGGCGCGCCGACCGGGCGCTTGGCCCGGCGCTGCACCAGGTTGAAGGCGTAGATGCCGCTGCGCAGCTCGCCGCCCATGATCAGGTCGGCCAGGGCGGCGTCCTCGGCGTCGAAGCCGGCCTGCAGGTCCTGGTCCTTGACCTGGGCGATGATGTCCAGCGCCCGGTAGGCGGCCGGGGCCGCGCCGTGCACCTTGGCGTCGGCGACCAGGCGGCCCCAGGCGACGGCGTCGTCCCAGGCCTTGCCGCGGTCGATCGCCTCGCGCTCGACGGCCACGTCGCCCTTGAGGACCTTGGCCGCCCACAGCAGCGACTGCTCCAGGAAGTCGGCCGGCTCGAAGATCGCGTCGGCGATCCCCAGCTCGAACACGTCCTTGCCCTTGAGCTGCTTGTTCTGCGCCATCGAGTTCTCGATGATGACCTTGACGGCCTTCGCGGGGCCGATCAGGTTCGGCAGGATGGTGCAGCCGCCCCAGCCGGGGACGAGGCCGAGGAAGACCTCGGGCAGCGAGAACGCCGGGACGCCCGCCGACACGGTGCGGTAGTCGCAGTGCAGGCCGACCTCGACGCCGCCGCCCATCGCCGCGCCGTTGTAGAAGGCGAAGGTGGGGACGGGCAGCGCGGCGATCCGCTTGAAGACCTCGTGGCCGCCCTTGCCGATGGCGAGCGCGTCCGCGTGCTCCTTGAGCAGCTCGACGCCCTTGAGGTCGGCGCCGACGGCGAAGATGAACGGCTTGCCGGTGATCGCGGCGCCGACGATGGTGCCCTCGGCGGCCTCGGCCTCGACCTGGTCCAGCGCCTCGCTCAGCTTCAGCAGCGAGCCGGGGCCGAAGGTGGTCGGCTTGGTGTGGTCGAAGCCGTTGTCCAGGGTGATGAGGGCCAGCTTGCCGGCCTGCAGCGGCAGGTCCAGGTGGCGCACGTGCGCGGTCGTGACGACCTCGCCCGGGAACAGCTCGGCGCCCTGCTGGAGCAGCTCAGTGGTGTTGCTCATGCTCACTTACCACCCTCGACCTGAGACGACTTTTCCGCTCCGCTCCAATGCGGGTTCTCCCAGATGACGGTGCCGCCCATGCCGAAGCCGATGCACATCGTGGTGAGGCCGTAGCGGACGTCCGGGCGCTGCTCGAAGCGGCGGGCCAGCTGGTTCATCAGGCGGACGCCGGAGGAGGCCAGCGGGTGGCCGAAGGCGATCGCGCCGCCGAACGGGTTGACCCGCTCGTCGTCGTCCGCGATGCCGTAGTGGTCGAGGAAGGACAGCACCTGGACGGCGAAGGCCTCGTTGACCTCGAAGGCCTGGATGTCGTCGATGGTGAGGCCGGCCTTGGCCAGCGCCTTCTCGGTGGCCGGGACCGGGCCGATGCCCATGACCTCGGGCTCGACGCCGGCGAAGGCGTAGGAGACCAGGCGCATCTTGACCGGGAGGCCGAGCTCCTCGGCGACGTCCTCGGCGGCCAGCAGCGAGGCGGTGGCACCGTCGTTCAGACCGGCCGAGTTGCCCGCGGTGATGTTGCCGTGCGGACGGAACGGGGTCTTCAGGCCGGCCAGCGACTCCATCGTGGTGCCCGGGCGCATCGGCTCGTCCACGGTGGCCAGGCCCCAGCCGGTCTCGCCGACCTCGGGGTTGGTGTTGCGGATCGTGATCGGCACCAGGTCGGGCTGGATGTCGCCGTTGGCGTACGCCTTGGCGGCCTTCTCCTGGGAGCGCACGGCGTAGGCGTCGCAGCGCTCCTTGGTGATGTGCGGGAAGCGGTCGTGCAGGTTCTCCGCGGTCATGCCCATGAACAGGGCGGACTCGTCGACCAGCTTCTCGGAGACGAAGCGCGGGTTCGGGTCGACGCCCTCGCCCATCGGGTGGCGGCCCATGTGCTCGACGCCACCGGCCACGACGATGTCGTAGGCGCCGAAGGCGATGCCGCCGGCCGTGGTGGTGACGGCGGTCAGCGCACCGGCACACATGCGGTCGATCGCGTAGCCGGGCACGGACTTGGGCAGGCCGGACAGCAGGGCGGCGGTGCGGCCGATGGTCAGACCCTGGTCGCCGATCTGCGTGGTGGCCGCGATGGCGACCTCGTCGATGCGCTCGACGGGCAGGTTCGGGTTACGGCGCACGAGCTCCCGGATGCACTTGACGACCAGGTCGTCGGCGCGCGTCTCGTGGTAGATGCCCTTCGGGCCGGCCTTGCCGAACGGGGTGCGGACGCCATCGACGAAGACGACGTCCCTCGCGGTACGAGGCACGGGGGCTCTCCTCCCAGGGACCAACATTTGAGGTGGGCAGGCTGCCGCCGGCGAAGACCCGAGCGGCGCCGCTTCACCGCCATGCTACCGGTCGGTAACCAACCTGCCCAGGCCTCTCGGAGGGTTCACCCGGTGTGTCCCGCGACACGTCCGACCAGGACCGCTCCCCGGCGGCGGCTCCGGAGGCGCCGGAAGGGGGGCCCGCGCGCGGCGGGCGGGGCACCCGCGGCGGGGCGCCGCGGGCGGGCGCCCGCCCGGGG